>JAYUZI010000068.1:0-3940 GCA_043751915.1 Gammaproteobacteria bacterium
GAGGCGCGCACGCGGGTCACCGAACAGCCCCTGCACGCGCTCCAGCGGGCGAAAACCAGGAAAGGTATATGCGTCCGCCAGGCGGGGGTGCTTGGGTGATTGGGCCATGCGCACATCATGCCAAGTTTCCCCACCTTCTTAACACCGGCCAAACCCTATAGAAATAGGCCTCGCACCATGATCAGGCCGCTCCTTTCACCCACACGAAATCACGAAGACACTGTATTATTAAGGGGCATCGTTCCTGGCGCAACTTCCGCTCACCGGGCATGCCCTGATTAATGGCAACGCAGATCGATTGCGACGGCGGGCCCGCCGCGTCTGCGCCTTGCCACGCATGCTATAGTTAGCGCGACGTCCCGCCGTTGCGGGGCGAGCCGCTCGCGGATTGCCCAGACCCCATGTCAGCGCCCCACCCTCCGCTCAACCGCTACTACAATTCCGAAGCGGACCGCCGCGACTGGGTTCGCAGCATCTTCGATCAAACTGCCGGTGACTATGACCGCGTCGAGCGACTTCTCGGGCTTGGCACCGGATCCTGGTATCGCCGCTGTGCTCTTGGTCGCGCCGGTCTCAAGCCAGGAATGAGTGTCATCGACATTGGCACGGGCACCGGACTTCTCGCCTGCGAGGCGGCCGCGCTGGTCGGAGACCCGACGCTCGTCATCGGCGTGGATCCGAGCATCGGCATGGTCGCACATGCGCGGGTCCCGGCCGGGCTGCGGCTTCTGCCTGGCACGGCTGAGGCAATTCCAATACCCGACAGCGCGGCCGACTTTGTAAGTATGGGCTACGCCCTGCGTCATGTCAGCGACCTCGCAGTAGCGTTTTCCGAATTTTATCGAGTGCTGCGCCCGGGTGGCCGCCTTTGCATCCTGGAGATAACCCGGCCCGAGAGTGTCGTGGGTCGAGCACTCCTTAAAATTTACCTACGGGGCGTGGTGCCCGCGATGGCTACTGTTGTGGCCCGGCACCGTGACATGCCGAAACTCATGCGTTACTACTGGGACACGATTGCCGCCTGCGTGCCGCCTGCAACCATCCTGCAAGCGCTGGTTACAGCCGGTTTCACTGAGGCCACCCGGTACCGCGAAGCGGGCGTGTTTTCCGAATACCGGGCCGGTAAACCGGCTTAGCCAGTGCCCGGCGATGCCAATCGACGCCGCCGCAGGAGCAGCACCGGTAGCCGCACAACGAACCCCGCCAGCAGCCGCAAGTGCATCCATGTCAAAAGCACATTGTCGCGCAAGTAGTGAAAATGCGAGACACCGCCTTCGTTGGCCCGGAAATAGCGCACCGGCGCCGGCAGATTGATCGGCCGGACTCCCCGCCAGCAAAGCCGGACCACCGCCTCGACGTCAAAATCGAAGCGCCGCATCCACGGCTGCCAGCGCATGATCCGAGTGAGGTAATCGATGGGGTAGACCCTGAAGCCAAAAAGCGAATCGTGCACGCCTGCCCAGAGCGTTTCGAGATTCGCCCACCAGTTTGATATTCGGCGGCCACGCACTCGCAGCTGCGGCGCGTCGGCGCCGAACACGGGTTCCCCGAGCACCATCGCTTCCGGCGCCGCCATCGATGCCGCCATGAACGCCGGAATGCGCTCGGCAGGATGTTGTCCGTCGGAGTCCATTGCCAGAGCGTGAGTAAACCCCTCAGCGAGCGCTGCGCGCAGGCCAACCAGCACCACCGCCCCTTTGCCCCGATTCCGCGGGCACACGACAACCCGCAGGCCCGGATCTACGGTCGCGAGCCGTGTAAGCTCCTCGGCGGTCCCGTCGGTGCTGCCGTCAACGACCACCCAGACCGGATTCCACTGGCGCCGCGCCGCCGCCACGGTTTCGAACACCTTCGCGCCTGGGTTGTAGCTTGGCACCAGCACCAGATGCGTCTTCGACGCCTCCGCCACGATCATTCGCCGGGCTCCGTCGTGTGCCGGGCCGCGAGCCAGCGGTTCTGCACGGAATCGGCCAGCTCCGCCGCAAAATACTGTTGCAGTTGGTCCGTAAAGAGTCGCACATTCGCCGGCGGATCAAAACGCCTTCCGAGGCGCACCCGGTAAGTGATCGGCAACATCGGGCGGCGAAACAGGGGCCAGCCCTTGCAGAGCACGGGACGGTCCTGCTCGATTATCAAAGTCTGAATCGGAACGCCGGCGTGTTTCGCGATGATCCCAACACTTGCCTTCAGCGTATTTACCGGGGCCCGCCGCGTGCGAGTGCCCTCGGGGAACAGCAGCACAACGCCGCCGCGCCCGAGCTCGGCGACTGCGCGCGCGATCATGCGCCGTGGCGACTCGTTCGGGATGTACCGGGCCAGACGCGCACCCGCGCCCAGCAATATGTTATTCATCAGAGATGATTTCATCACGCAGGCTACATTCGGGTCCTGAGCGATCACAAACACCGCATCGATCAGGCTCGGATGATTGGGCGCCAGCACGACCGGTGGCCCGCCGCGCAGCCCCTGCAGCCCCCGCAAGTCAAGCCGGTACGCGCCCATAACGCGCAGCGCCAGCACGTAGAACCTGAAGCCGCCCAGGATTCCCCAGCGCCCGCAGACGGTGCCGGCGCGATCCGAAAGCACCAGCAGGAGCGGCAGTGCAATCACATTCCATAGCAGGCAGGTTGCGCCGAACAAGGAAAGCGACACGACCGCGATGGCCGAATCATACAAGTATCGAAGTACTTTCATCATGCCAGGCTACGGTGATACGTCGCCCGAGCTCACCATGGTCGAGGACCGGCTGATCATCCACGCAATGGCGATACCCGCCGTCCAGTAGTCGTTGCTGCGCACCAGCGGACTGTCGACAAACGCCGCGCCGCCCAAAGTATCGTAGCGCGCGAAACAGCCGACCCAGTAGTTCGGAAAGCGCTTCGACAGTGATACCAGCGCCTGAGCCCCGGAGTAGCCGCCCCGGGCCGAATACGCCGGTCGGCCCCGCGTCGCGTACTGGGGTGCCACATCGTAGAAATATCCATGGTAGCGGCGATCGGCAAACAGTGGGCCCGCCAGCATGCCAAGGTTCCACCCTGCATGCCCCGCGACGCCCAGCAAGTCGATGTTGAGGCGCGGTGCAAACAAGAGGCCGATTGCATCGGGTGACGAATTGACGGTCATCGCAGTCCGCAATGGCAACCTGAGATCAAGCCTGGCTTGGCCGTCGGTCGCACGCCAGAGGTGCAGGTCCAGCGAGGGGCCGATCTCGACGGTGGAATGCAAATTCGGCATACCGCCGCGCGCAACCGTGCCGCTGCTGCGGATCGGCGTCGTTGCATTGAGGCTGATGTTCAGCTCGACGAACTCGTGCTTGAACAGACGTCCACGTACGCCGTCACGGTCGGCGCGCAGAAACTGCCCGCGGTAAATGAAATACGGCACGGGTAGCGGATACACTTTTCCAGTGTCGGCGCCGCGGTAGTCGGCGAACCCGAAGGCGCCAACGCCGAGCCCGAATTCCCACAGCGGCTCCTGCATCGCTGGCGCATGCCCCACGGCTCCTGCAGCCGGCGCCACAAGCACCGCACCGACGATGCCCGCGCAGGGCAGTAAACGGCTGCCGCGCATGGTCAGTGCGCTCCTTGCTGTGCGGCGGCACCGGTCGCTTCGATTTCGACCAGCAAGTCTGGGCGGCATATGTCCGCGTGCAGGTAAACAATAGACGCAGCCGGATGGATAGTCGCAGCGAGTTCTGCGGCGATCGCCGCGAGGTCGGCCAGTCGACGGACATAGACCTTGTATTGGAATCGCTCGGGCACGAAGAATTCGCCGCCGGCAGCCCGATTCGCCTCCCCGACCAGCGCGCGAATGTTGGCCACGGTCTCGCGCGCCTGTGCGAGCACGTCCCCGGAATGCACGGTTCGGTGTCCGACGATGCTCGCGGTTCCAGAAATGAATAGCATCGGGCAACTCGGATCGCCGCTCACTGTCGCGCGCG
>JAYUZI010000069.1:0-9039 GCA_043751915.1 Gammaproteobacteria bacterium
GCCGGCCAGCGCGGCGTACCTGCGCAACGGACAGCCCTACGCCGCAGGCGAGCGGTTGGTGCAAAAGGACCTCGCGCGCATGCTGCGCATCGTGGCCAAGGATGGCGCGCGCGGCTTCTATCGTGGCGAGCCGGCGCGGTTGATCGTCGCCGGCAGCAGGAAGGGCGGCGGCATATTGAGCATGGCCGACTTTGCCCGCTACCACGCGGTCGAGCGCAAGCCGCTCGAATGCGACTATCGTGGCTACCATGTCTCCTCGGCCCCGCCGCCGAGCTCCGGCGGCGTGGTGATGTGCGAGACGCTCAACCTGCTCGCCGGGTGGCCCGTGGATCCGGCCGGTTTTCATTCCGCGCAGTCCGTGCACTACCTGACCGAGGCGCTGCGCCGCGCCTTCCGCGATCGCAACCTGGAACTGGGTGATCCCGACTTCGTGCACGCCGACGTCGAGCGCCTGATTTCCCCTGCCTACGCCGAGACCCTGCGGCGCGGAATCGATCCGGATAAGGCCACGCCTTCGGCTACGCTGCTGGGCCCCGGCGCGTCGATGGAAGGCCACAGCACCACTCACCTGTCGGTGGTGGATGCCGCGGGCAATGCCGTCGCGCTGACCTACACGCTCAATGACTGGTTCGGGGCGCGCGTCATCGCCGCGGGAACCGGCATCCTGCTCAATGACGAGATGGACGATTTCTCCGCCAAGCCCGGCGCAGCCAACATGTACGGGCTGGTCGAAGGCGAGAACAACGCGATCGCGCCGGGCAAGCGGCCGCTCTCATCGATGGCGCCCACCATCGTCACGCACGACGGAAAACTGCTGCTCGTCGTCGGTACCCCGGGCGGCAGTCACATTCCTACGGCGGTGCTGCAGACGATGGTCAACCTGATCGACTACCGCATGACGATTACCGAGGCGGTATATGCGCCCCGCATCCACGCCCAGTGGCTACCGGACACGCTCTACTACGAGCCCGACGCGCTCAGCGCCGACACGCGTGCCGTGCTCGCGGCGAAGGGGCACCACCTTGAGCAGATGGACTACTGGAACCATGTCGCCGCGATCCTGGTCGGAGGTCCGGCGATCGGCAAGCCTGCGCGCGGCCGCGATCGCCTCTATGGTGCGATCGACCCGCGCCTGCCGGTCGGGAGCGTGGCGGGTTACTGAATGTCCGTTTTTAAATACCACCCGCGCCTCGCAACAGCCGCCGACGCGGGCCCGATTTCCGCGCTCATCGCGCTCTCGGCCCGGGGGCTCAGCGCCAATGACTACACCGCGCCCCAGATTGAAGGCGCCCTGAGCGGTGCATTTGGCGTCGACACGCAATTGATACGCGACGGCACGTATTTTGTCGTCGCGGACGGCGCTCAGCTGGTCGGCTGCGGCGGCTGGAGCCGGCGCCGTACGCTTTTTGGGGGGGACGCGCGCCCCGACCGCGATGCGGCGGAACTGGACCCACGCGTCGACGCGGCCAAGATCCGGGCGTTCTTCGTGCATCCCGACTTCGCGCGCCGCGGCATCGGCACGGCCATACTAGAGCGCTGCGAGCGCGATGCGGCGGCGCACGGATTTTCCCGGTTTGAGCTCATGGCCACTCTCCCTGGCATCCGGATGTATGCCGCGCGTGGCTACCTCGGTGGCGAGACGATCCAATGGCCCATGGCCAACGGCCTGACGATTGAATTCATGCCCATGACCAAGCGGGCGCCATCAGCAGCGCCGGCCTAGCCACTCGCTTACCCCGCTGATGCCCGGCAGCACGTCGATCAGGCCGCGCTGGGCGCGGTCCGCAAAGCCCTCCTCGATGCAATGATCGAGCAGCGCGAGCAGCGGCGCAAAATATCCGCGCACGTCGACCACGGCGGTTGGGTGCGCGAGCAGGCCGAGCCGCTTCATGGTCAGCGCCTCGAGCAGCTCATCCAGCGTGCCGGTGCCGCCCGGGAGCGCGATGATGGCATCGCTCCGTGCGAACATGCGGAGCTTGCGCGCTGCCAGATCGACGGTGACCTCCACCTCGCTCAGGCGTTCGTGCGGGCGCTCGGCCGAGATCAATTGAGCCGGCACGACGCCGATCACCCTGGCGCCGGCAGCGAGCGCGGCGTCAGCCAGCGCGCCCATGCAACCCGAACTGCTGCCACCGTAGACGATCTCGCAACCCTGGCGCGCCAGCAGGCCGCCCAGTTCGCCGGCCGCTGCCGCAAACTCTGGTGCGGCGCCGCCGGCGGCGCCGCACAGCACACAGACGCGTCGTGGTTTCATTTGCCGTCAATCATCGCAGATCTTGGTATTCTCGGCGACCAAAGGGGATCGTGACATGAGCGTGACGCCACTTAACCTGCAGCGCTGGATCGCCGAACACGCGCAGCAGCTGCGGCCGCCCGTTTGCAATCAGCAGATCTGGACGGACACGGATTTTATCATTCAGGTGGTCGGCGGACCGAACCGGCGCCACGACTATCACGACGATCCATACGAGGAATTCTTCCACCAGCTCCGCGGCAACATGCACCTGCGCACGATAGACAACGGCGTGCCGGGCGAGGTGCAGCTGCACGAGGGCGACGTGCTGCTGATACCGCCCCACATGCGCCACTCGCCGCAGCGTCCGGAAGCCGGCAGTATCGGCCTGGTCGTGGAACGCACGCGTCCGGCGGGCGTGCTCGATGGCTTCGAGTGGTACTGCCTGCAGTGCCACTCACTCGTGCACCGCGTGGAAGTGCAGCTGATGAGCATCGTCGACGACCTGCCGCCGCTGTTCGAGCGCTTCTACGGCGACGAAAACCGGCGCCGCTGCAAAGCCTGCGGCGCCGTGCATCCGGGCCGCGCCGTGGCCTGACTATTCGTCGAAGCGCAGGTGCTTGATGCTCTTGCCGTGGCGGCGGATCAACCGCAGCGCCTCGACACCGATCTGCACGTGACGCTCGACGAACGCGTCAGTCACCTTGCGATCTGAGGTTTCGGTCTTGACGCCCTCGGGCACCATCGGTTGGTCACTCACCAGCAACAGCGCGCCGGTAGGTATCGAATTGGCGAATCCGGCAGCGAAGATGGTCGCCGTCTCCATGTCGATCGCCATCGAGCGCGTCTTGCGCAGATACGCCTTGAATTCGTCATCGTGCTCCCAGACCCGCCGGTTGGTAGTGAACACGGTGCCGGTCCAGTAGTCGCAGGCCAGGTCGCGAATGATCGTTGAGATGGCGCGCTGCAGGCTGAAGGCCGGGAGCGCGGGCACCTCGGGCAGCAGGTAGTCGTTCGAGGTGCCCTCGCCGCGGATCGCGGCGATCGGCAGCACCAGGTCGCCGATCTGGTTCTTGCGCTTGAGCCCGCCGCACTTGCCCAGGAACAGCACCGCCCTGGGCGCCACGGCCGAGAGCAGGTCCATGATCGTGGCGGCGTTGGCGCTGCCCATGCCGACGTTGATCATGGTGATGCCATCGCCGGTGGCGTTGGGCATCGGGCGATCCTGGCCGACGATCGGCGCGTTCACGAGGCGCGAGAACACTTCCAGGTAATTGCCAAAATTCGTGAGCAGCACGTACGGGCCAAAATCTGCGAGCGCCGTGCCGGTGTAGCGCGGCAACCAGTTGTCGACGATTTCCTTCTTGCTCTTCACGACTCAAGCCTGCTCGAGCGCCTGGCGCAGGTCTTCCACCAGGTCCCGGGCGTCCTCGATGCCCACCGACAGGCGGATCATCGACTCGGAAATGCCAAGCCGCCGCCTGACATCTTCCGGCACACCCGAGTGCGTCATGGAGGCTGGGTGGCTGGCGAGGCTTTCCGTACCGCCAAGGCTCACGGCGAGCTTGATCACGCTCAGCGCATCCAGGCAGCGGAATGCGCCCGCCTCGCCCCCCTGCACTTCGAACGAGAAGGTCGAGCCAGCCGCAGCGCATTGGCGCTCGAACACCGCGCGGCGGGGGTCGCCTGGCGGGAGCAGGCCCAGGAAGTTGACCGATGTCACCCTGGGGTGCGCGACCAGAAACTCGGCCACTGTGCGCGCGTTGGCGCAGGCGCGCTCCATGCGCAGCTGCAGTGTCTCCAGCGAGCGCAGCAGCATCCACGAAGTATTGGGATCGAGCTGCGTGCCGACCGCGCCACGCAACTGGCGGATCGGCAGCACGTGCTCGCGGCTGCCCGATACGCCGCCGGCCACGAGATCGGAGTGACCACCGACATACTTGGTCAGCGAGTAGACGTTGATATCGGCACCGCACTTGAGCGGTTGCTGATAAACCGGGCCCAGCATGGTGTTGTCGGTCACGATCAGCGGCCGATGGCCCTGGCGGCGCCCTATCTCGTCTGCGGTCGCGGCCATGAGCTTCAGGTCGACGAGCGCATTGGTGGGGTTGGCCGGCGTCTCGGTCATGATCAGGGCGATGCGTCCCAGGGCAAGCGCCCTGGCAACGGCGGCATCCACGTCCGCCTTCGAAAGGCCGTCGGTAAAGCCGACGCTCCGTATGCCATAGTTGGGCAGCGCCCTGGCGATCAACGTCTCGGTGCCGCCATAGAGCGGCTGGCTGAACAGCAACACGTCCCCGCTCTTGAGGTATGCGAGCAGCGTGGTCGCGATGGCCGCCATGCCGGAAGCAAACACCGCAGCGGACTGGGCCTCGTCCCAGAGCGCGAGCCGGTCCTCGAGCACCTCGAGATTCGGGTTGTTGAAGCGCGAATAGACCAGGCCGCCGCGCGCACCTTCTGGAAGGGGCTTGCGGCCCGAGGTGTAATCGAAAAAATTCTTGCCGTCCTGAGCGGTGCGAAATACGAAAGTGGAGGTGAGGAACACGGGCGGTTTCAGCGCACCCTCGGAGAGGTGCGGGTCATATCCGAACCCCATCATCTGCGTGACCGGCGACAGTGTCCGTTTGCCGACCTTGCGCTTGTGGTAAGTGTCTGCCATCGATCAGCCTCCGCTGTATGCCATTGCGCAGTGTGGGCTATCCGGGTCCCGCTGTCAGCCTGCCGGGGGCGTCACGAACCGCATGGGCAGGAGCAACAGCACACCAACCAGCATCACCACGACGCCGGTCACGGCCCCTACCTTGACATGCGCCAGGCTACTGTAGAGCACATAGACGCTGCCGCACATGAAAGCCAGCGGCAGCAGGGGGTAGAACGGCGCGCGATAGGGACGGCGCACCGCCGGAAACCGGCGCCGCAAAATGAAGAAAGCGCCACCGCTGAGCGTCAGGAAGAACCAATACACGGGCGAGAGGTAGTCCACCATCGTGGCGAAACCCTGGCGGGTGTACGCGCCGAATCCGACCAGCAGCAGCGCCACCACGCCGATCGCCAGGATCGCCGCTGGCGGGGTGCCGCGCACCACGTGCCAACGCCCCAGACCCTGCAGCGTCACGGTGTCGCGCGCCGCCGCGTAAGTAGTGCGTGCGCCGGCGATCAGCAGCGCGTTCAGCACGGTGATCGAGGTTAGTGCAACCACCGTAACGATCATCACCTGCCCCGGCTTGCCGAACGCACGCAGCATCAACTCGGCGGCCGGTGCATCCGTGACCGAGAGCCCCGCAAGCCCGAGGCCGCGGAGCAGTGCCCAGTTAACGAGCAGGTAGAGCGCCGTGACTACGCTCATGCCCAGCAACAACGCGCGCTTGATACCGTGGTCGCTATCGCGCATTTCCGCCGACAGCGTGGCCGCGTCGCTCCAGCCGCCATAGGCGAGGAAAATGAAGACCAATGCCGTGCCCCAGTGGGTCACCGGCGCCGTGCCCGGCAGATAAGCGGCGTGCGTCGGCGGCATTCCCTGCAGGCTGATCCACAGCCCGGCGGCGCCGACGCTCAGCAGGCCGAACAGCACCACGCTCATCAGCACCACCTGCGTGTGGATCCCAAAGCGTATGCCCGCGAGGTTGACGCCCACCAGCAGCATGACGATCAGTGCGGCATAGATCGCGCTGCCGTTGGGACCCAGGTGAATGACCTGCCCCAGGTAATCGCCGAACACATAGGCGAGCATCGCCATCGAGCCGGTGTGAATCACGGCGAAGCGCGACCAGGCAAACAGGAACCCCAGGCGCGGCCCATAGGCTTTGTAGAGGAAGAAATAGTCGCCGCCGGCGTCGGGGAAAGCCGCTGCCATCTCGGCGAAACAAAGCGCGCCCGCCAGCGACATAGCGCCGCCAAAAGCCCAGGCCAGGAGCAGCCCGGTGCTGGTCGACACATTGGCCGCAGCCACCGGCGTGGTCGAGAAGATCCCGGCGCCGATGACCATGCCGACGCACACCGACATGGCGTGCCACACCGACAACTGACGCTTGGGCACGGCGTGCATAACTTCATTCATCTGCTGAGCACCCGCGTTCAGTTGCGTCAATCCGCCTCAATTTATAGTATAGGGGCACCCCGTGTCCGGCGTGGCGCATTAAAACATCCAGTTACCCGGACCATTCAGTTGCCCATGAACCGAGGAGCGTTGACCATGAGGCGTATCGTTGCGGCCGCCGTACTCATTGCATTACCGGCCTTTGTCTCAAGCGCTCCGGCCCCAGCCGCAGCAGGTGCAACGGCACCCGACAAGCTCGATGAGATCATCGTCACGGGCACACGGGTAAAGGGCCGCACGGCGCTCGACTCGCCCGTGCCGGTCGACGTGCTCTCGGCGCGTGACCTGGCGAAGACCGGCGCGGTCGGCGGGGAACTCGGCCAGGCGCTGCAGTCACTCGCGCCCTCCTTCAATTTTCCGCGCCAGTCCAATTCCGGCGGCGCCGACCACGTGCGCGCCGCGCAGCTGCGTGGCATGAGCCCGGACCAGGTGTTGGTGCTCGTCAACGGCAAGCGCCGCCACACCTCGGCGATCGTCAACCTCGAAGCCAAGATCGGCAAGGGCACGACGCCGGTAGATTTCAATTCCATTCCGCTCAACGCCATCAAGCGCATCGAAGTGCTGCGCGATGGAGCCGGCGCGCAGTACGGCTCGGACGCCATCGCCGGCGTCATCAACGTCATTCTGGATGACGCGGCCACCGGGGGCGAGGCCAGCCTCAGTTACGGCCAGAATCGCACCTCGTTCAAGCCCACCGGGCAAACCCTGCACGACGGCGCCACGACGGTTGCGCAGCTGAAGCGCGGCTTTGCAATCGGCCGCGGGTTCCTCGATGTGGGCGCGGAATTCCGCCACCGCGGCAGCACCAATCGTGCGGGCCTAGATGGCGGAGGATTCTACATCTCCGACTCCGAGACGCCGTTGAATCTGGCGACGCTCGGACAGCGCAACTTTGCGCCCGGCGACGGCGACGCCAAGGACAAGGACGTCTGGTACAACGCGCGCCTGCCGCTCGCCGGCGGCGCCGAGTTCTATTCATTTGCCACCTACGATCACCGCGATTCACTGGGCGCAGCGTTTTTCCGCTACCCCGATAGCTCCGGTAACCAGCTCGCGGTCTACCCAAACGGATTCCGTCCGCAGACCACGGGCCTCAACAAGGATCTGTCGATTACCGGCGGCTTGAGCGGCAAGGGCGGCGCCTGGTCCTGGGACAGTTCGGCGACCTTCGGCCAGAACAAGTTCGACTACGGCCTGCAGCACTCGCTCAATGCTTCGCTCGGCCTGTACAGCCCGACCACCTTCAAGATCGGCGATTTCACTTTTAGCCAACTGACCATCAACCTCGATGCCACGCGCCAGCTCGACGCCGGCCTGTCGCAGCCGCTCGACCTGGCGATAGGCGCGGAGTACCGGCACGAAAAGTATCGGACCGGCGCCGGTGATCCGGCTTCCTACGCAGCGGGCCCTTTCATCGACAAGCTCGCTGGCGCACAGGCCGGACCCGGGCTGACCCCGGCCGACGCAGCCAATGCCTCCCGCACGGTAGGCAGCGTCTACGCCGACCTCTCGATCCATCCTGCCAGCGAATGGCTCGTTGACCTGGCCGGCCGTTTTGAACACTACGATGATTTTGGCAATGCCGTGGCCGGCAAGCTGAGCACGATCTACCAGATCACGCCCGCCTTTGCGCTGCGCGGCGCGGTGTCCAACAGTTTCCGTGCCCCCTCGCTCAGCCAGGTCTCTTACAAATTGACGTCCACGAGTTTTGGCGACCAGGGCGTGCTGGCGCAGGTGCTGACCTTGCCGGTATCCAGCCCGATCGCCCGGGCGCTCGGCGCCCAGGATCTGCGCGCCGAGAAATCGCTCAACTGGAGCGGCGGGTTTACGCTGGCGGTGGGCACTGGTTTCAGTCTGACGGCCGACTACTTCCACATCAAGGTCAAGGACCGCATCACGATCTCGGAGCGGCTGCAAAGCCCCGAGCTGACCAACCTGATCCAGACACAATTTGGACTCACGGGAGTCGATGCGGTCAATTTCTTCACCAACGCCGTGGACACCAGGACCGCGGGATTCGATTTCATCGCGAACTACCGCTTCGATGTCGCCGGCGGGACCTTCAAGCTGACCGGCGCCTACTCCTACGCCAAGACGCGCATCGATGGCGTCGACCCGACGCCGGCACAACTGCTGGCGCTGAATGTCGACACGGCGCTGGTGGGCCTCGAGGAGCGCAACACGCTGGAAGATGCGGCGCCCAGGAACAAGGCGATCCTGACGGCTGAGTGGAGCGATCCACGCTGGTCGCTGTTGGGGCGGGTGACCCGCTACGGCAGCGCCACGCGGGTATTCGACTTTGGCAGTTTCGGGGCGCCCGCGCAGGAATACTCCGCCAAGTCGCAGCTCGACCTGGAGGCGGAATTCAAGGTGACGACACACCTGTCGGTGGCCGTTGGCGCCGATAACGCGCTGGACGAGTATCCGGATCGATCCGGCGACGCTATCAACTACGCGGGTAACTTCCCGTACGACGTGCTCTCGCCGATCGGCATGAATGGCGCGTTCTACTACGCGCGCGCGGGCGTGACGTTCTAGGGCCTGTTAACACTATCTGATATAATGGCGGCATGGAAATTACCGCAGAACAGTTTGCGCGAATCGAATCTTACCTGCCTGTGCAGCGTGGCAACGTCACGCTGGAGAACTTGCAGGTGATCAACGCGATTTTGTTTGTCGCCGAGAATGGATGCAAATGGCGTGCTCTGCC
>JAYUZI010000070.1:0-19003 GCA_043751915.1 Gammaproteobacteria bacterium
GGGCACCTTTGCCTCGCACGAGAAGGTCGGCGAGCGGGTCATGGATTCGAATGACATCGAGCGCGAGCGCGGCATCACCATCCTCGCCAAGAACTGCGCCATCGAATACGGCGGCACCCGCATCAACATCGTCGACACCCCGGGCCACGCCGACTTCGGCGGCGAGGTCGAGCGCGTGCTGTCGATGGTCGACGGCGTATTGATTCTGGTTGACGCCGTCGAAGGCCCGATGCCCCAGACCCGCTTCGTCACCCGCAAAGCGCTGGCGATGGGCCACAAGGCGATCGTCGTCGTCAACAAGGTCGACCGCCCCGGTTCGCGCCCGGGTTGGGTGGTCGATCAAACCTTTGATCTCTTCGACAAGCTCGGCGCCACCGACGAACAGCTGGACTTTCCGGTGCTCTACGCCTCGGCGCTTCAGGGCTGGGCCAGCCTCGATCCGACCCGGGTCGAGGCCGACATGTCCGCACTGTTCGAAGCCGTGCTGCAATACGTGCCGCAGCCGCAAAGCGACGCCGAAGGTCCGCTGCAGCTGCAGATCTCCACGTTGGACTACAACTCGTACGTTGGCCGTATCGGCATTGGCCGTATTCGCCGTGGCACGCTGCGCGCTGGCCGCCAGGTGGCGCTGCGCTATGGCGCCGAAGACCGGGGCCTCGCCAAGATCGCCCAGGTGCTGACCTTCAAGGGCCTGCAGCGCGAGAGTGTGGATGAGGCTTCCGCTGGCGATATCGTTGCCGTAACCGGCATCGAAGACGTGAACATCGGCCTGACGGTGTGCGACCTGGAACAGGCCGAGGGCCTGCCGCCCATCCAGATCGACGAACCGACCCTGACCATGAATTTCCAGGTCAACACTTCGCCACTGGCCGGACGCGAGGGCAAGTTCGTCACCAGCCGGCAGATTCGCGAACGCCTGATGCGCGAGCTCCAGAGCAACGTCGCGCTGCGCGTTGAGGAAACGGACGAAGCCGACGTGTTTCGCGTCTCGGGCAGAGGCGAGCTGCACCTGACGATCCTGGTCGAGAACATGCGTCGCGAGGGCTTTGAACTTGCGGTCGGCAAGCCGCAGGTGATCAAGAAAATTGTCGATGGCCGTACCCTCGAACCCTTCGAGGCGCTCACCGTGGACGTCGACACCGATTGCCAGGGCGCGGTCATGGAAGCGCTCGGCACGCGCCGTGCCGAACTCACCGACATGGTGATCGACGCGCTGGGGCGCGTGCGCCTTGAGTACCGCATTCCGGCGCGCGGCCTGATCGGCTTTCAGGGCGAGTTCATGACCATGACGCGCGGCACGGGCCTGCTGAGCCACATCTTCGACGGCTTTGATGAAGTGAAGGGCGTGATCCCGGATCGCCACAACGGCGTGCTGATCAGCAATGAAAACGGTGCCGCGGTCGCCTATTCCATTTTCGCGCTGCAGGAGCGTGGCCGCATGTTCGTCAGCCACGGCGAGAAAGTGTACGAGGGCATGGTCATCGGCATCCACAGCCGCGACAACGACCTGGTGGTCAATCCGATCAAGACCAAGAAACTCACCAACGTCCGTGCCGCCGGCAAGGACGACGCACTGCTGCTGACGCCGCCGATCAAGCTGAACCTCGAATACGCGGTGGAATTCATCGCCGACGACGAGCTGGTCGAAGTGACGCCCGAGAGCATCCGCATCCGCAAGCGCTTCCTTTCGGAGCAAGACCGCAAGCGCTTGGCGCGCAGCGAGTCCGCGGCGGCCGTCGGCTGATTGACCTTAATGTAGCTGCGGGCGGCTGTCGGTAGCCCGCGACACACAGCGGCGGAACGCCAATTCGTGATAAACAGGCGCGTGGCACTCAAACACTCGGATAGGCTCGGGCCGCTCGCCGCCGCACTGTGCGCGCTGGGCCTGCTGGCGAGCTGTGGCGGCGACCTGGGTGGCGGCGGCGCGGTCGTGCCGGGCAGCAACGTGGCCTCAATCTTTGTCGATGGTGGGCCCGCGGGCGCGGTCAACGGTGTCAACGCGGCCTACGTTTCGGTCAGCGTCTGCGCGCCGGGGTCGACCACCAATTGCCAGACCATCGATCACGTGCTGCTGGATACCGGCTCGACCGGCCTGCGCCTGCTGGCCTCGGTGGCCGGCAATGCCCTGACGTTTCCGCAGGAAGCGACGGCGGCCAGCAATCCTCTGTGGGAATGCCTGGGCTTTGCCAACAGCTACGCCTGGGGCAGCGTCCGCCTCGCGGATGTCCAGATTGCCGACGGCAAGGCAATGAGCCTGCCCATCCAGCTGATCGCTGACCCGACGGCACCGGCTGCGCCTACCGACTGTACTTCGCCCCTGTCGCAGCCGCCGCCGCTCCCCGTAGCAACCGTGGCCGCGCTCAACGCCAACGGTGTGCTGGGCGTGGGCGTGTTTCGCGAGGACTGCGGCACGGGCTGCAACAGTCCGCCGCCGCCAAGCATCGGCTATCAATACTACGTCTGCACGCCCGCCTGTGCGGGTGCCTTGGTGGACACGGCGCTGCAGTTGCAAAACCCCGTATTCCGCTTCGCGACCAACAATAACGGCGTGGTGATCGACCTGCCCGCCGTGGGCGCGGCCGGCTCCTTTGGTGCCCGCGGCTCGCTGATCCTGGGCATCGGCACCCAGAGCAACAATGCGCTGGGCAATGCCACAGTGCTGGCGACCGACGCCGCGACGGGCTACGTGATCACCGACTACAACGGATTGCCACACGCCAATGGCCTCATAGACTCAGGTTCGCGGGGCATCTATTTCGATGACGCAGCCATTACCGCCTGTCCGGTCGGTACCGTCGCCGAAGGGCTGTACTGCCCGGGCGCGCCGCTGCCGGTTTCGGCTACCGTCCGCGACAACAATGGCGCCTCGGTAACGGTCAATTTTTCGGTGGGCGATGCGCTCAGCTTGCTGGACCCCGGCCCGCCACCCTCGCCCAGCGCCAACTACAACGCCTTCAGCAATTTCGCGGGGCCGTTTCCCAAGCCGGACGCCACCGCCTTTGACTGGGGCCTGCCGTTCTTCTACGGCCGCAAAGTGTTCGTCGGCATCGAGGGCCAGTCGGCCACGGCACCGTACTTCGCGTTCTGATTTGCGCTGCACGCGGCAGCGCTAGCGTTCGCCGTCCATGAAGCGCACGTAGCGATCGAGCGCGCGCCGCTGGTCGTCCCACAACTCATAGCTGACCGTCTCCTCGCCGAGCTGCGTCTGCACCGCCAGGCTCCGGGCCGCTGCGATGAAGCGGAGCGTGGCCAGGTCGGTCGGGAACACCAGCGGTTTGACGTCCTGCCCCGGCGGCGCGTGCACGGGCCGTGCGATGCCCAGGTCGGAGGGCGTCTTGCCGTTGGACTGGAGCCTGATGCGGCGATCGTCAGCGATCAGCAGGAGCGAGTCGGCGAGCGCCGAGGCGGGCGCATAGCGCGGGTCGAGCGTTGACCAGACGTAGGCGATCAGCACGTATTCGAGCTTGCCCCCGCGATCGACCGAAGCGGCGGCGAGCGTGACGTAGTCGCGCAGGTTCGCGGCGCGCTCGCTGCGTTCGCGCGCGAAAATCAGGGGCGAATCGACCACGTCGACAGTGGCGCCGGTCTGCTCGTCGAGGTATTCCCCGGGCTGTGGCATGGCCCGCCCGCCAGCGGCACCGGCACTGACGGCCAGCGCGCCCAGCCACAGCGCGGACAGGAACCATTGACGCGGCACCATCAGAACCCAATGCGGTAAGCGAGGCTCACATAATAGCGCGATGTCTTCTGCGTCTGCACCGTGGAATCACGCTTGCCAAGCTGGCCGCCGGCCTCGAACTGCACGAGTCGCCGGCCGCGCTGGTAGTCGATGAGCGCTGAGGGCAGGAACGAAAGCTCAGTGCTACCGTCGCTGCTCAACTGGCGATGATCGATGGTCAGGCGCGGCCCGAGCCGCCAGTCGCCGCCGATCGGCATGCGGCTGGTCGCGGAAAGCGAGGCGATCTTGCCCGTTTCGGTGTCGGCGTAGGCCACGCTGAGCACGTTGAAATCGCCCTTCCGCCACAGGTTCGAGCCATAGATCTGCGCCTGGTACGAGAGCGTCACGCCGGTGGCCGGCTGTGCCGGCACACCGCCGCTCGCAGCCAAGGCGCCGATCTTCGCCGCGTCCACGGTCGCAGAGAACTGGAATCGCTGTCCGAGCGGCCGCGTTGCGGTCAGGCTGTAATTGGACGATACGGCAGTGCGATCGCGCGCCAGCTGCAAAATCTCGTCGTCCCTAAACAGGGTCCGCAATTCTGCGATGCTTGTGGTGGGCTGCCCGATCAGCGCGTTGCGGAGCGAGATGACCGGGGCGTTGCGTTTCTCGGCGTCGAAACTGAGGCTCCAGCGGTCGGGCAGCTGCACGGTGCCAAGCAGCGCCGCGGCATTCAGCGACTTGAAATAGACGTCGTAATCAACCAGCGCCGTCAGTGAACTGTGGGGCAGGAGGACGCGAGCCTCCAGGCCGGCGCCGCGTCGATCGGTGAAGCCGTCGAACCGCTGCTGCGCAAAGAACACGCTCGCATCCCAATGCGCGCCCGGCGGCGTGTACGGAATGGCGATGGCCCAGAAGTTACGTCCCCGCTGAATCCCGCCGCTGGTCCGCTCAACCGGGTAACCGGCGGCAATATTGACGCCCAGCGCCGGCAGGAACTGCCATGAGGCAAAGGCGCCGTCGAAGGTGCCAAGCACGCCGCCACCGTTGTTTGATTGGCGGCCGACGCGGGCCACCAGGCCCCACTTGCGATCGGCAATCTCGAAGGACGCCACGCTGATGCGCTTGGTGGAGTTACCCGCGCTGGTAGCAGAGGCGCCGGCAAAATTCTTCGAGTAACCGGCGCTGACGCGGCCCATGAGATCAAGGCGCTCGCCGCGCCGCCGCGCCAGCAGGTCGATGTCGTTGTAGAGCGAATTCTGCTTCTGGCTCTGGGTGCCATTGGGCACGACTCCGGTGCCGCCCGAACTGGTGTTGCTGATCGTCGAGTTATCGTTCCGGTACATCTGCGCGAAACCGCCGCTGAGGTTCCAGCCCTTGACCGCCGCGTCCCCGCCGCCCGTGCCGGTGCGCGCACTGGTCGAGGCCGCGCGTAGTGTCGCCAGGCGGCGCGCGATGCGCTCGGCCGCTTCGCCTGCCGGGTAGCGGCGCAGATATTCCTCGTATTCGGCCTTGGCGTGGGCCAGCTGACTGGCGCGCTCGCGCGCCAGGCCCAGCAATTCCTGCATCGCGGCGCGTTGCGGAAACTCCGACTGGCGCTGGAGCTTGGTGAGCGCGGCGATCGCCGTCGGGTAATTGTGCGCGCTCATGGCGGCGCGCGCATCGGCCACGAGCTTGCCGAGCGCAGCCAGGTCGAGCGCCGGGTCGGCGCCGATCCGTTCAACCGCCGGCAGGGTTTCGCCACTGCCACCGGCAGCCGCAGTGATGTCATCGCCGATCGCCAGCCAGGCACGCGGATAGTCCGCCAGCGCCTGGTTGAGCGCTCGTTCCGCGTCGCTGCGCTTGTCGAACGGACCCAGGCGCAGGCGATACCAGGTCTGCTCGTCGACCACCGCCTGGCTGACGAAGACTGGCGCCTTGAGCCGGTCGCGCGCCAGCTGCAAGGTCTCGGGCGTGAAATCCTTGGGCTGCGATTCCAGGTTGACGGCGTAGGTAGCGACCGGGCCGCTCGGCTCGTTAATCATGACCTTGCCGCGCCCACGGGCGCGATCGATCAACCGCAGGCGCAGGCCGCGCGGATCGACACCCTGCGCCAGCACATAGCGCTCGCTCTTGCGGAAATTGAATACCAAAGTGACCTGTCCGGGCACATCGGATTCGACGCGCGCCGCGTCGATGATGTGCTCGCCGCCGGAGAGCGGCGGCAGTTCGCCGGCTATCTGCGTGCCCGGCGTCAGCTGACAATCACCCTGCGGCTGCAGCTGGATGCGCAGTTCCTTCGATTCCGCGGCCGGCTGGTGCGTGAGATAGCGCAGCGAGCAGGTGAACTGCACAACGATGTCGGCCTGGTCGTCGTGGTCATTGAGCTCGACGATATCGACGAAGCGCCCGGGACCCGCCCCGGAGATCTGCGCTATCGCCGCGTGGCCCAGGCCAAACGCGGCAAATAGCGCAATTCCGAACCCCGCTGCCAGCGCCCTAGTGCTTGAAAGCGGCATCGCTTACCCGGTGATACGGCCCTGGCATCGGCTTGGCGACCGTGCCCAGCGTCGCGTCACTGTACACGTGGCAAGCGCCGGTGCAGTTGCGCAGCTCGCCCGCGGTGTACTTGAGGCCATCGAGTGACTGCGGGTGCAGATCCGGGCGGAAGTCCTTCGCGTGACAACCCGCACAACTTAGCGCATCCGCGGGCGCAGCCCAGGGGATCTGATCGGTGTTGCTGGTATGGCAGGCCGCGCAGGCCGGTGCCGCCCGGTGATCGCCCGGGTAGCCGGCCGAGGCGTGGACGAAATGCAGCGCCGTCCAGTTCGGATAGCTGTGGCAGGTCGCGCAATCACGCGCCATGACCATATGCGTGGGCGTCACGCCCAGCGCGATATTGTTGTCGTGGCAGGTGGCGCAGCTGGCCGTCAGCTTCGTGTGATCGAGCCTGGCCGGCTTCCAGCCCAGCGTGCCGTGGCAGGTGTCGCACTGCGCGCTGGTCGGCACGTGATTGGCCGGGAGCCCGGTGGCGTGCAAGGCGTCGTGGCAGGTCGTGCAGGTGTGCGCCGCCACGCCGATGTGATCGAAGTGCGCCGGCGTCCAGGCGTTGGTCGTATGGCAGGTCTCGCAGCTATTGCCGCTGGTGATGTGCTTGCTGCCCCTGCCCTTGGCCGCCGTGCCATTGTGGCAGCTCACGCAGCTACCCTTCGCCTGCATATGATCGACGCGCGTAACCGGCAACCAGGCCGCCGTCATGTGGCAGCTCTCGCAACTGTCGCTGGTGGCGATGTGGCTGGCGGGCTTGCCAATGCCGCTGGTCGGGCCGTGGCAGCTGAGGCAGGCGGTGCCGGCGACGCGCCGGTGATTAAAGCCCGTGGAGCTACCCAGCGAAGCGGCGGCGCTCAGCGCCGGCGCCGAACCCGTTGCACCGGCCTTCTGCGCAGCGCCGAGGGGACCGCCGCGCCGCGCGGTATATTTGTCGCGCGTGGAATGACAACCGGAGCCGCCGCAGTCCTGGCCCTTGTAGTGGTTCGCGCCGTCGCGCACCCACAGCCGCACGCCGGTGTTGGTCTTCCACTGCATGCCAATTTCGTGACAGCTCACGCAGGTCATGGCGCGCACCACGGCGTGCTTCATGATCGTGCCGGCGAAACTCGTGAACACCGTCGGCACATGGCACAGTTCGCAGGCAAAGTTGTAGGTGCTGCTGTTGGGAGGATTGGTGGGTATATGCCCGGTTGCCCCCGAAGGCGGCTGCTTGAGCGTCGGCGGCGCCATGTTGGCGAAACTCAGCCCGTAGGCGTGGCACTGCATGCAATTGCTGGTGATGTTGACGTGGTTCATCACCGCCAGGCTGTAGTTGCCAGGCGTGGTGTGGCACAGCGCGCAGTTGTTCTTGTCGGCAACCGGAATCGGTATGTGATTGGACGGCAGATCGGTGGCGCCCTTGAAGCTCGAGGTATTGAAGTGGCAGGTATTGCACTCACCGTTGATGACGTGCGCCGTACCGTCCGCCTTCAGATCGGGGCGGACCTTGGTTGCGGGCGTGCCGATCCAGGTCTTGCCCTTCTGGTGACAGGTCGAGCAGACGATCGAGGTGACCACGCTGTGCACCATCGCCGAGGGCGACGTGCCGCTCACGTTGTTGAACACGAAAGTGTCGAAGGCCGTCTTCGAATGACACCCTTCGCAGGCGATCGTGCCGGTCGGGATGTGCGTTGCAGGCAATGTCACCGTACGCTTTGGCGTGAGGCCAATATCGGTCTTGCCGGCACCGTGACAGGTGATGCAGGCCACGCCGGCGACCGCCGTGTGCACCATGGCCGGCGGCGTCGCGCCGCTCAGGTTCGGTATCTTGAAACCGCCAGGCTGCGTGAAGGTCGAGCTCGAATGGCAGACTTCGCAGGCCGCGGCGCCAAAGGGCACGTGCGTGGCCGGCGGCAGGACCAGCACCGGAGCCGCCATATTGGCAAAGCTCCGGCCGGCTGCATGGCAGGTTGCGCAGACCGTGCTGACCAGGGCGTGACCGGCGGATCCCATTGTATAGACGGCAAAGTCGCCCCCGCCGGTGTGGCACGTGGCGCAGGGGGCCGACTGGCCGTTGGTGAGCGGGATGTGATTGGCCGGGTAATTCGTCGCACCCTGGAAGGTGCTCGTCGACTTGTGGCAATCGGAGCACTCCCCGCTCACGGGGTGTGGCGGATTCCCGGTTTGATGGGGTTCCGTCAGCGGGCGCACGACGGTCGGCGGCACGCCGGCGTCGGACTTGCCTTTCTCATGGCAGGTCGAGCACACGGTTGCCGCAACCACGGTGTGCACCATCCCAGGAGGATTCGTGCTGCTGGCGTTGCCAAACCTGAAGGTGTCGAAGGCAGTGCTTGAATGGCAGCTCTCGCAGGCGGCGCCTCCGAACAACACGTGGTTGGAGGCCGGCTGCTTCAGTACCGGCGGCGCCATGTTGGCGAAGCTCTTGCCAGCGGCGTGGCAGGTTGAACAGACGTTGCTCACCAGTGCGTGCCCCGTGGTTCCCATCGCATAGGTGGCAAAATTGTTGGGGTCGGCGTGGCAGGTCGTGCAATTGGCTGACTGCCCATTGGTGAGCGGAATGTGATTGACCGGGTAGTTGGTCGCGCCCTTGAAGCTGGTCGTGGACTTGTGGCAATCCGAGCACTCGCCGCTGGTCGGATGCGTAGCCCCGGAAGCTTCGAGGAGCGGTCGCACGACCGTCGGCGGCACACCGACGTCCGTCTTGCCCTTCTCGTGGCAGGTCGAACACAGGATCGAGGTGACCACGCTGTGCACCATGGACGCGGGGGCCGTGCCGCTGGCATTGGTGAACTGGAACGTATTGAAGTTGCTGCCCGAATGGCAGCCACCGCAGGCGATCGCGCCGGTGGGAATGTGATTGACGGACGAGATCGTCACGGTGGCCTTCGGCGTAGTGCCGAAATCGGTCACTCCCGCACCGTGACAGGTAGCGCAGGCCGCTGCCGCCACCGCCGCGTGCACCATTGCCGGCGGGGTAGCGCCACTCTGGTTCGGAATCCGGAAACCGCCCGGGGTCGTGAAAGTCGAGTTCGAATGGCAGCTCTCGCAGGCCGCGCCACCGAAGTTAACATGCCCGGACATCGGCGAGTTGGGCATCACCAGCACGAGCGGCGCCATGTTCGTGAAGCTGGACCCGTCGGCATGGCAGGTTGCGCAGGCGTTCGCGATGCCCGTGTGATCCATGATCTTGGTGGTGAAATCACCGGGAACCGAATGGCAGAGTGTGCAGGGCTGTGCGGTGGGAATGTGGCCAAGGGGCCGCAGGTTGCCGGTCGCGAACGACACCGTGGACAAGTGGCACACGCCGCAATCGCCGGTGGCCGGGTGCACCACGCCGCGCACGGTATCCGGGCGGGTCACGATGGCGACGCCGAAGTAGCTGCGGCCCTTTTCATGGCAGTCGGCGCACAGCAGCGGCGGGATCACCGCCGGGTGGTTCATCTTTGTGCCGGAGAAGGAGACGTAGTTTGTCGGCGTATGGCAGGCCTCGCAGGGCGCATTGCCCCTGTCGGCCTGGTTGGGCGAGAGCCCGGTCGGGATATGCGTCGCTGGCGGGCCCTTGGCGCCGGCGCCGTTGTGGCACGCGGCGCAACCCTGGGTGACGTTGGTGTGATTGAAAACGGCACCACCCCAGCCAATGGTGGAGTGGCACAGATTGCATTCGAGCGAGGTGGCGATATGACCCGGGCCCTTGCCCTGGGCCTGCACGCCGTTGTGGCAGCTCGAGCAGCTGCCGCGCACTTCCGCATGATCGAAGTTGACCGCCGGGCTCCAGCCCACCGGCGTATGGCAGGCTTCGCAGCGATTCGAACTGAGGATATGCGTGACGGTCTTGCCCGGAGCGCGCACCGCGGTGCCGACGCCGTGGCAGGCGGCGCAGTCTTTTGGCGTGCCCTTGAATATCGCGTTGACGTGGCAGGATTCGCAGGGCAGGTCGCGATGGTGGCCAAGCAGCTCGAAACCGGTGGTGAGGTGATCGAAGGTCGTGCGATCGGCGGCGTGTGCACTGCCCATCGACAGCAGCAACGCCGCACAACCTGCGATGGCGACCAGCCACGATCGCGCGGCCACCGCGGACCGGAACTGCAATGAGAATCGTTTTGTGTTGCTCATAAAAACTTCCTACCGGGCACGGCCGCCCTGGAATGTCACCGTACTGTGGCAGCGTTGGCACTGCCTCCCAAACTGGCCTGCGTGGACGTCATCCTTCTGATGGCACGACACGCAATCCTGCGAAAGCTTCACTTCGGCCGCGGGCCTGCGATGGCAATCGGCACACTTGATCTTAGCGTGCGCACCCGTCAAACCGAAACCTGTCTGTTTTTGGTGATCAAATACCCATACCGCCCAGGCGTTGGGCGTGTGACAGGTGTCACACTTGTCGCCGAGGCCGCCTTTGTGGACGTCGTCTTTCTTGTGGCAATCAATGCAGCGGGACTTCACGTCGCTGAAGGCCTGGGTACGGTGGCACTGCGCGCAGCTGACGACGTTATGTAAACCGAGCAGCGGGAATTTGGTCAGGTCGTGATCGAAGCTGATCTCGCTGTGCCAGTCCTGCTGGCCGTGGCAGCTGTCGCAGGCAGTCTTGAACTTCACGCCGTGCGGGTTCGCCGCCTTGTGGCAGGCCACGCAATCGGTGCCCAGTTTCTGCGTCGCTACGTTCGCCGTATGGCAGACGTGGCAATCAAGCTTGGCGTGAATGCCCACCAGCGCGAACTTGGTCTGCGCCAGGTGGTCGTACTTCACCGGTCGCCACTCATCGTTGTTGTGGCAGCTGTCGCACTTGATGCCAAAGCGCCCCGCATGCGAATCATCGGCCTTGTGGCAGCCGTTGCAATCCTTCGGAATCTTGTCCTTGAAATTCCCGCTCCGATGGCACCCTTGGCAATCGATCTTCGAATGGCGCCCCAGCAGCGCAAAGCCCGTTTCCTTCTGGTGGTCGAACTTGGCTTCCTTCCAGCCGGTCGTGGTGTGGCACTTGGCGCAATCATCGCCACGCTCGCCGCGGTGCGCGTCGTCGGTGGCATGGCAGCCGACGCAGGTCAGCGGCGCCGGCTTATAGCGGCCACCCAGGTGGCAGCCGCCGCAACTGACCGAAAGATGCGCGCCGGTCAGCCCAAACTTGGTTTTGCTGTGATCGAAACGCGCGCCGGTCCAGTTGTCGGGGTTGTGGCAATCGGCGCAGGTGGCGGCGAGCTGCCCTTCGTGATAGTCGTCCTTCTTGTGGCAGCTGAGGCAGGCGGGCAGTGCCTTGCGATAGGCCTCGCCACTCTTGTGACAGCCGATGCAGGCCAGCGCGCGATGCGCGCCGGCCAGCGCAAAGCCCGTGCGCTCGTGGTCAAACTCGAGTTTGTTCAGACGCACGATGTCACCGTCGCGCCCCTGGTGCTCGGTGTGGCAGCCGACGCACTTGCCGGCACCGGCGTTGGGCATGCGCCCGTGGTAACCGCGCCGGTCGCGCACGTCGGCGGCGATGTCCTTGTGGCAGATCAGGCACAGCGCGGTCTGCCGGCCGCGATCGGTGCGGTCATGGCAGTTGGTGCAGGTTTCTTCGAGCTTGGCGTGCGCGGTGGCGACTTTGCCGGGCATGAGCAGGCTTTCCACGGATGCCGCATGTGCATCCGAGGCGCTCATCAGGCTTGCTGCGGCCACGAAGCGCACGAACCAATGTCCTCCTGCCCGTCTCACCTGATGAAACCTGGCGTCAGTACACGTTGACCGAAATCACATGCACGATTCCGGCGACCAGCGTCATGATGAAAGCTGGCACATGCGCGAAATGCCAGAACGAAAACAACTTGACGTACAGGCCGTGCTCGCGCACCCGCCGCGCTGCATCGAGGCGGCGCGTGGCATAGCCCATCGCCGTGGCCGTGAGGCGCGCACCGTGCGCGGCCAGCGTGGGTGACTGCCGTGCCGCCTCGACCACCATGCGGCGAATCTGCCCTTCCAGCCGCCAGCGCGCCAGCACCGAGCGCAGACCAATGGTGATGGGGTACAGCAGCGTCCCGACCGCGCTTTTGGCGGGTCGGAACAGCCGCTGCTCTTCCGAATCGATGGCCGTGAGAAAGTTGGGCAGCAGCGTCACCGAGCTGGTCTGCTTGCGCAGCTGATCGGCGGTGGCCTGCAGTTCGTCGTGCGAACTCTTGTGCATATCCCAGCCGTCGTAGACACGCGTATAGATGTAGCGGCCGATCAGCCCACTGCCCGACACCAGCAGCATGCACACCAGCGCGACATTGCTGTTGGTGGCGCCGAGTGAAAAGTTGGAATGGAACAGCACCAGCAGCGGACCGACGACACCGAGGGTCATATGCGCTTTGAACCAGCCCGGCACGCCGCCAAAGATATTCAGCCACGCCGCGCGCTTGCGGGCCGGGTACATCAGCAGCACCAGCATCATCGAGCCGCCAACAATGCCGAGCGCGTAGCCTAGCCCGCGGTCCGGCGTGATGTAGCGGTCGAGGTGCCCCTTGAATCCCCACACCAGCGCGGCGATCACCGCGAAAGTAAAGGCGCGCACGGGCGTAAAATATCGCGCCAGCGTGGTCATGGATTAGCCGATGACCTTCTGGATCACGATGCGCACCGGTTTGCCGGCCGCCGGGTCAAGTTGCGCGCTGACGCCCTGGAAGTCGCCCGGCGCCGGCATCGCCTGGCCGGTCCTGGAAGTGCGCGCCTCGATCGTGACCATGCCTGCCGAGGACAGATTGCGCGAGGGCAGCATGGCCTGCGAATCGTCGAGCTGGAACGATACCGGCCAGGCGCCGGTGGTCGTACGCCAAATCGCCACCGGGGGTCCCGGAGAGTTGACCGACTTGGCGACGATGAAAAGCGTCAGCCCGGCTTGAATCTTTCCCTTGAGCGCGTCGGCCAGCACGACTTCGCCGCGCACGATTGCGCCCCCGGTCGCGGCGGCCGCGGGCGCTGCGCCACCGCCAGCGAGCCGCTGGTCTTCGGCAAGATTGGCGGCAATCACCTTGGCGTCCTGCGAATCCGGGCCCAGCACCGCCGCCAGCCGCTCCCAGCTGCTCACCGCCGCCTGGTACTGGCGTGCTTCGTGCTCCATGCTCGCCTCAAGCCACAGCGCCTTGGGATGCCGCGGATTGAGGCGCAGCGCATTGCCCAGGTAGGTCGCGGGCGCGCCAAGGAGCGAGCGGCCGTTGAGCGAAGCCGTGACGTCGGCATAGTCTGCCCACGTATCGGCGTTCATTTCGTGGCGCGCCGCCAGTTTCGCGTACGCGTCGCGGGCGGCGGCAAAATCGCGCTTGGCGCGGGCAGCGTCAGCGGCCGCCACCAGCTTTGCCGCCGCGGCGGACAGCGCTGCGGTCGCGGTGGCCGGCATTGCCAGCGTGGCCCCGCTCGCCGCAGCCGCAGCGCCCGCACCGGCAGGCAGGCGCTTCTGGCGTGCCAGCGCCGCATCAGCGGCCCGGCCGAGAAATTCGTAGGACTTCGCCAGCAGCTCCCAGTCGCCATCGCTCCCGCCGCTGACGAGACGACGCTCGAGCCCGGTAACCGCACTGTCCATGGGTCCGGCGGCCTGCTTTTGCGCCTGCGCCCCGCCGCCAGTAACGGCCATTGCACCGCTCACGGTACCTGACACATTCGCGGCTGCGGCATCCTGGTCATTCAACTGCGGGCTGCCGAGTCTTATGTAAAGCGCGAGCGCCGCCACGATTGCGACCACCCCGGCCAGCGGCACCCAGCGCGGCAATGCGCTGAGCATCGTGAGGCGCGGCTTGCCCGCGAGCCACGGATACAGCACGAAAAGCAGCGCGACAGTCGCAAGTGCGCCGGCGGCAAAAAAGAAACTGTTAGCAGCATTCATTCTATTAAGATCTTCTTAACCTGCCTTACGCAGACTGTCACGGATTGTAAAGCCTTCTGCACGGGGGTCATATTGTCGCTACTGCGGGACAGGTCGCAAATCTGGCAATTTTTTGAAAATCTGGCGACTTCCGCCACGTGCGGCGACTCACGGAACCTTAACAGCATGTGCATTAGTCTTGATCGGGTGTTTGGCACACAGCGCTGGGCTGGATGAACCAAAGGTTATGAATTCGAGCCTTATCGCCGTCTACGCCGCCCCGCTCCTGGTCACCATGCTCTGGTACCTGCGGCGGTATTTCCGCATGGAGAAACACAGCCGCGAAGTGCATATCGAGGCCAAGGAAGCCGGGCTCCTGGAACCCGCTTCGCTCCACCCGGCCATTAATCTGACGCGTTGCCTCGGTTGTGGCGCCTGCGTGCGCGCCTGCCCGGAATATCCGCAACACACCGTGCTTGGTCTGATCGACAACAAGGCGCACCTGGTTGCCCCGACCGAATGCATCGGCCACGGCGCCTGCAAGTCTGCCTGCCCGGTGGACGCGATCTCGCTGGTGTTCGGCACCGAGACGCGCGGCATCGATCTGCCGGTGCTCAATCCGAATTTCGAATCCAATGTTCCCGGCGTGTTCATCGCCGGCGAGCTGGGCGGCATGGGCCTGATACGCAACGCCCTCGCGCAGGGTGTCCAGGCCGTCGAGGCTATCGCCAAAAAGGGCAATCGCACGCCCGGCAAGCTCGACGTAATCATCGTGGGCGCCGGCCCCGCGGGCATGGCGGCGGCGCTTACCGCCAAATCACTCAACCTGAACTACCGCTGCATTGAACAGGAATCGCTCGGCGGTTGCGTCTACAAGTATCCACGCGGCAAACTGGTCATGACTGCACCGGTCGAACTGCCGCTGGTCGGCAAATTCCACTTCCGCCAGACCTCCAAGGAGGCACTGCTCGGTGTCTGGACCGAGATCATGAAGCAGCAGGATCTGAACATCGATTTCTACGAGCGCATTGAGGCCGTAGAGAAGGAAGACGATGGTTTCGTGGTCCGCACCACCAAGAGGGTCGAGCGCGCCTCGAACGTGCTGCTGGCCATCGGCCGGTGTGGCACGCCCCGCAAGCTCGCGGTGCCTGGCGAAGAACTGCCCAAAGTGGTCTACCGGCTGATCGACCCGGACCAGTACATCGGCCAGGAAGTGCTGGTGGTCGGCGGCGGCGACAGCGCGCTCGAGGCCGCGGCGAGCATCGCCGAAGTGTCGGGCACGCAGGTGACACTTTCGTACCGTGGCGACGCCTTTGGCCGCGCGAAACCGAAGAACCGGCAGCGTGTGGATGCCGCGCGCGAACGGGGCAACCTGAAGCTGTTGCTGTCATCGAATGTCAGTCATATCCACGATGACCTGGTGGTTCTCGAGCATGGCGGCAAGCAGGTTGAGATCAGAAACAAGGCGGTCATCGTCAGCGCTGGCGGCGTATTACCCACTGAGTTTCTCAAGAAGGTCGGGATCCGCATCGAGACCAAGTACGGTACGGCCTGATGAACGCCGCGATGCGCCATCGGCTGGCGGCGCTGGGTATGGTCGCCATATTGACGACCAGTGAACCGGCAGCCGCCGCACCCAAGGCCCCTGACCCTCTCGAGGGCGCGAAGCTCGCGCTGCGGACCCGCGACTTCCCTGTCGCACTCGCCAAGCTCCAGCTCGGCGCCAACGCCGGCAACGCCGAAGCGCAACTGCTGCTTGGCCTGGTAAACCTGAACGGTGTCGGCGCCGCCATCGACCGCAGCGCCGCCGAATCCTGGTTGTCGAAGAGTGCGGCGCAGAACAACGCCACCGCGGCGTATGTGCTGGCCGCGCTGGCCGCGAACCGCACTGGTGCACAGCCGGGCGAAGCACAGGCCCTGCTCGGCAAGGCCGCCAGCCTGGGTTACCCGGCCGCCATCGAAGATGTGCGCGCCGGCCGCACGCCACTCAGCCCTGAATGGGCGGGGCTGGGCGAGGCCACGCTGCGCGTGGAGCTGGCGATCTACAGCGCCCGCAACGGCGATCTGGCCTGCCTGCGAACGCTGGGCGCCGGGCTGAAGGATTTACGTGATCCGTTTGGCGCCACAGTGCTGGCGCACGCCGTCGCCGCGGGCGCCTTGCCCTCCGTGCAGCTCCTGATCGACACCGGGAGTGATGTGAACCGCGCTGACAGCTTTGGCGTTACGCCGCTGATGCTCGCGGCCGAACTCGCCA
The DNA here is from genome assembly GCA_043751915.1 of Gammaproteobacteria bacterium. GTDB lineage: Bacteria > Pseudomonadota > Gammaproteobacteria > Steroidobacterales > Steroidobacteraceae > FEN-1191. Next base: position 16,246 of record JAYUZI010000070.1, read on the forward strand.
ACCCCGATGTGCTCGAACTGCTGCTGGCGAAGGGCGCGTCGGTCAATGCCGCCGACACTGCGAAGCGTACGGCGCTCTTTTATGCCGCGCGCTCCGATCGTGCGGCGGCCGTCGCGGCGCTCGCCAAAGCCGGTGCGAAACTGGCCGCCGCCGACAGCCGCGACTACAGTGCGCTCGACGCCGCGCTGACCGTCGGCGCGGACCTGGCCGCCGCGCAACTGCGCTCGCTCGGCGCCAAGACCATGGTCGCGCACGCCAGCCGGCAGAGTACCGCCGGGAAATTCGACGCCGCCCGGCCCGGCGAAATCTACCGCGGCTGGCCCGTGATCGCCGTGGCCGTGGCGCGTGGCGACACCGAGAACGTGCAGAAACTCCTGGCCGGCGGCGCCGATGCCAATAGCCGCTCGACCCAGGGCGACACGCTCCTGCATATCGCGATCCATGCCGGCTCCGAAGCCAGCGTGAAGACGCTGCTCGCGGCGCACGCCGATCCGCACCTGCTGGACAAGCACGGCCGCACGGTACTGGTCCTGGCGGCCACGCGGGGCGAACTGAGCATCGTCAATGCCCTGCTGGCGGGTGGTGTCAATGCCGAAACGCACGCCGACCACGAGTCGACGCCGCTGCTGGCGGCGGTACGCGCCGGCCGCCTGGACGTCGCCCAAAGTCTGCTCACGGCCGGTGCCAAGGCCGATAGCGCCGACCAGCGCGGCGAGACGCCACTGCTGGCAGCGGCCAGCGGTACCAACGAACCGCTCGTGGGGCTCCTGCTGGCCCACGGCGCTACTGCCGGGCTTGCTGACCGCCAGGGTGAGACTCCGTTATGGCGGGCGGCCAGGGCGGGCGCAGTGGAGCCAGCGCAATCGCTCCTGGCGGCCAATACGGACGTCAACGCCGCGGACCAGGAAGGACGTACGCCGCTGATGAGCGCAATCGCCGCAGGCCAGGTAACCCTGGTATCGCTCCTGCTCCAGGCTCATGCCCGCACCGACGCGAAGGATGCCCACGGCAACACCCCGCTGATGCTGGCTGCGGCGTTCGGCAGCGACACCATGGTGCAAGCGCTCCTGCAACGCTCGGCGGCAGTCAACGCACAGAACCAGGCCGGCGACACCGCATTGATGGCCGCCAGCCGCGCCGGCAACATCCCGGCGGTCAAGGCACTGCTCGCCGGCGGCGCCAGTACGGTGCTGCGCAACAGCAAACGGGCCACGGCCGCTGATGTGGCGCGCGACCGCGGATTCGCGGTGTTGGCCAAGGTCATCGAAGACAAGGGTTGAGGCGCCTCAGTCGTCCTCGAGCGCCTGCCCCGGGAATAATTCCTCGATGAAGCCGAACTTGCGCAGGTCCTTGATGCGCGTCGGATAGAGCACGCCGTCGAGATGGTCGACCTCGTGCTGCACTACGCGGGCGTGGAATCCGGACACGGTACGATCGATCGGCCGGCCCCATTGATCGCAGCCCCGGTATCGCAGGCGCCGGTAACGCGGCACCATCCCGCGCATGCCGGGCACCGACAGGCATCCTTCCCAGTCGGATTCCCGTCCACCGCGCAGCGCCCGGAGCCTGGGATTGACGAGCACCGTGTAGGGCACAGCGTCGGCATCCGGATAGCGTGAGGTTGCCCCGCCGCCAAAAATCACCACGCGCCAGGCGACGCCGATCTGTGGGGCCGCCAGGCCGGCGCCGCTGGCGGCCCGCATCGTTTCGTCCATGTCGGCAATCAGCTCCAGGAGTTCGGGCGTGCCGAACTCGCGCACCGGCGCGCTGGCCTCCAGCAGCCGCGGGTCGCCCATCCGCAGTATGGGTCTGATGGCCATGATTCCTGAGCCTCGAGCCTGGTGCCCGGACCGATTTCCGGGCTAGTTCCCGCTACTTTTGCGCCAGATCCCTCATGGGGGTTGGCATTAACGGCCGCGGAATCTTAACATGCGTCCCTGCGGGGGAATTTCGCATCGCTTGTGCCTCCAAATCCGATTCATAGAGGAAGAATACTGATGAAAGTCCTGTTGCCCGTATCGCTGCTCGCGGCCCTGCTCTCAGCAACCGCGTTTGCCGACTGCGCCGCGCCCACCATCGCCATCAAGGTTCCGGATGGCGCCACGGCGACCCTCGATGAAATGCTCGCTGTCAAGCACGCGATCAAGGACGCCGACGCGACCGTTGCGCAGTTTGCGGACTGCCTGAAGACGGAACAGGACGCGAAGATTGCCGCCGGTGGTGACCAGATGAAGGACGAGGAAAAGGTCAAGATCGGCGCCGAATACGTCAGCCACCAGAACGTGGTGGCCGACCAGCTGCAGAAAGTGGCCGACCAGTTCAACGTGGCCGTGCGCGCCTACAAGGCGAAAGCGGCCGCGGCAGCCCCGCTGGCTGCACCAACCGCCAAGCCCTGACAGCGGCGCAATCTAGAGCTGCGACCCGGCCGAGTACGTGTCGCAGCTCTCGATCCTGCCGCCCTGGAACCCGCGCTGGAACCAGCGCTGCCTTTGTTCGGCGCTGCCGTGCGTGAAGGTCTCGGGCACGACACGGCCCTGGGTGCGACGCTGCAGCGTGTCGTCGCCCACCGCGGCGGCGGCGGCCAGCGCCTGCTGCACCTCCCCAGCTTCGATCACGCGCTGATCCTGCATCGCCCAGACGCCAGCCAGGCAGTCCGCCTGCAGCTCGAGCGCGACCGAGCCGCCGTGCGCGCCGCGGCGCACGGCTGCGCCGCCGAGCCCCAGCAGGTTCTGGACATGATGGCCCACCTCGTGGGCCA
>JAYUZI010000071.1:0-3877 GCA_043751915.1 Gammaproteobacteria bacterium
CCGGCAACAGCGCCGAGGGTCTCCCCATCGGGAAGCACAGGCCAACCGTGGACGACTTGATAGGACAGACGTGCTTGTGTGCCACCGTCAGGCGCTGACTGCGCTTTAGGAGCGCCGATTATGGTCAGGTACATCGCAAATATAGCTACACCGAAACTGCGCTTCACGTCTCATCCCCGTTCCATGACCGTCTCGTTCCACAGCTTACTCCCTTGATCCCCCTCTCGATGACCCTCTTTGAGTTGTTCGCCCGATCTGCGTCTCGGGTGTAATCGCGTGTCTTCCAGCCCGCGCCCGGAATAATCTGCATCTGTGCGCGCACGGCACGCGTCACTGGCGCGGCTCCGGGAACACCGCGTGATATAGAGGGATTCAGCGTAAACAGGAAATGCGTGCCATGTACGCCTTGGACGCCAATGCTTAGTCGCGGACTTTCCTACTCGCCAACCGCCGGTAGACTTCCGGTAGACGGCAGCTCCGAAAACACTCCGCATTTCTCCGCAGATTTACGCTGGGTCTACAGCCAGACCGAAGCTAACCGTTTGTCTCTCGGCGAATTGCAGGGTGATGCCGGCAATTACGCCTTCTCCCCCACCTGTAACTCCGCAATTTTGAAGGGCACCCCGCACCCGCCAATCCCGCAATACCCATCCGGATTCTTCGCCAGGTACTGCTGGTGATAGTCCTCAGCGTAATAGAACGTCGGCGCGTCCTGTATTTCGGTGGTGATGTTTCCGCGGCCCGCGGCCTGCAGCGCCGCGCCATAGCGGCGCTTGCCCTCCTCGGCCGCCGCGCGCTGCGCGGCGCTGAAGCAATAGATCGCCGAGCGGTACTGCGTGCCGATATCATTGCCCTGGCGCATGCCCTGCGTCGGGTCGTGCGATTCCCAGAACACCTGCAGCAGCTGCTGGTAGGCAATCACCTCCGGATCGTAGAGCGTGAGCACCACTTCGGCATGCTCGGTGCGGCCGCTGCAGACCAGCCGGTAGTCGGGGTCCGCTGTAGTGCCACCGGCGTAGCCGACCGCAGTCGTATAGACGCCGGGCAGTTGCCAGAACAGCCGCTCGGCGCCCCAGAAGCAACCCATCGCGAACAGGGCCTGTTCGAGGCCGGCCGGGAACGGTGCGCGGATGGCGTGGCCGTTCACGAAATGTTGTGTCGCGGTCGTCGGTTCTTTCACATGTCCTCCTGTTGATCGTCGCCCGGCTCGTCCGCAGGCGCTCATTGACGCTAGAATAGCGCCTGGTTCAGTCCCGAGACACCTTCGCCAATGGGTATTTCAAATTCGCATAACCTGACCCGGCCACCGACCATCGAGCCGCGCCCCTACGGACTGCGGGTCAGCCTGCGCGCCCTGGATCCATTCGCGAAGCTGTGCGGCGCCGACTGGCAGCGCAGCCACTGGTACACCACGGCCGCCGAGCGCGACGCCGCCATGGCTGAGATGAGTCGCAAACACGAATATTCAAGGCCTGGCGATCGCCCGGCGCTGATATTCACCAAGGTCGAGAACCTCGCCGCCAGCCGCGGGCTCTAGAGCGGCCGACTCAGAAGCTGCGGCCCAGGAACAGGTAGAAGGCGGTGCTGCCACCCTCGTCGTAGCCCACGGCCAGGTAGGCCGGGCCGATGTAGGTATCGGCGCCGAAGAACAGCGAGGCATCGCTCCGCGCCGAGCCCAGGCTCACCTCGCTCCGCTTGCTCCAGACGTTGCCGAGTTCGAGAGACATGCCCGCGTAGGCCGGCACGTTGAGGATGCCCTCACCGCCATGACCGACACTGCGCAGGTAGAGCGCCCGCACGATCGCGTAGTGCGGCCCGGCGCGCGACTGCGCAGCGGTGCCCGAGAGTTGCAGAAATCCGCCGAGCGGAAAATAGGCGCGCACGTTGGTATCGCTCCCGCCGACGGTGCCGCCACCAGAAAGCCAGACCACGGCCGTGTTCTTGCCGCGCGACCAGGCGCCGCGCCAGTCGAAGCTAAACAGGTCGGACCCTGCCGCGCCGCGCCCGGAATCTTCGGCGCGCAGCAACAGCGTGAGCGCCTGCCCGCTGCGCGGGAAAGTGGTGCTGTCAAGCCGGTCGTAGTTGAAGCGCACAAAGCCGGCGTGGGTGTGGTAGCTCACTTCCGGTACAGTGAAATCGCCAAGGCGCACCGCGGTCGTGCCACGAGTGTCCAGCAGTCCACCGCGCAACTCACCCCAGTTGCCAAATTCCCGCCCCAGGTCGAGTCCGTATTCAAAGCTGCGGACCCGGAATTCACCGATCGGTTGACCCCCGAGCAGTTGCGGCACGCTGTGCGCCTCGGCCAGCAGGTGCGGCGCGACAAAGTAGCGCTGCAACGGGGACCAGGGCTGGTAGAACTCGGCGGCAACGCGCGGCGATGCACCCACCTGCAGGTCGAGCACGACCTCTGCACCCAGCGGATTGATCTCGGTAAATGAAATCCGCCCGGCGGCGTTGAAGGTGCTGTTGCCGGCGAAATCGTCCTCGAGCGACAGCCCCAGGCGCAGGTAGTTCGGACCCCAGGAATTGCGGCGCGCGGTGAAGATCAGTCCGGTGGCGCCCTGCGGCGTGCGTGCCACGCGGTAATCCAGCAGTTCGAGATTGCCCTGGCCGTAGATCGAGGCGATGCGCTGCGCGAGCGCATCGGGATCCAAAGGCCTGGTGAGCTGGTCGGCAAAGGCCGCATTCAGCAAACGCCCGTAGCGCTCTGACCCCGGCTCGGTGGCGATGAATTGCACGCTCGGCAGCGCGGCAGCGGCCGCCGGCGAGCCGGCCGCGGGCGGCGCGGATGCAGGCGGCGACGCTGCGGCCGCCAGGGCTGCCAGTTGCGGCCCCAGCGACCGCGCCGCCGCAACTCCCGCTGCGACGGTCTGGGTGACGACATTGAAATCATATGAGGAACGCTGTCCCAGCGCGGGCTGCAGCAGCACATCGCGCGCCCCCAACGTGCCCAGCTGCCGCTCAACATCACGGCGCACGAGGATGGCCAGCGCCTGGTTTGAAACGCTGGTGAGCGAGTTGAGCTGGTCGCGCGTCTGCAGCGGAAAGCCGGCGTCGACCACGATCAGCACGTCCACGCCCATCGCGCGTGCCACGTCGATCGGCAGATTCTCGACCAGGCCGCCGTCCACCAGCAGCCGGCCGTCCCGTTCCACCGGCGCGAACAGGCCCGGCGCCGACATGCTGGCGCGCAATGCCGTGGTCAGGTCGCCGGAATCCATCACCACCGGTGCGCCGGTCTCCAGATCGGTGGCCACCGCCCGGAACGGAATCGCTAACTCGTCGAAGCGCGTGACCGTAACCACCGGGAGCGTCGCACGGCGCAGGAGCTCGGTGAGTTTTTCGCCCTGCACCAGGCCGGCCGGAATCCGCAGCTTCCGCCCCTGCACGCCCAGCGGCAGGTTTACCAGGAAATCGTGCTCTTCCTGTTTGCGCCGGAAACCGAGCTCGGCGCGCGGCGGCCGGTCGCGAAACGCGCCCTGCCAGTCGACCGAGGTGAGCAGCTCTTCGATCTCGCGGCCCGACATGCCGCTCGCGTACAGTCCGCCGACCACGGCGCCCATGCTGGTGCCGGCAATCGCATCCACGCGCAGGTGCAGGTCGTCCAGCACCTCGAGCACGCCGGCATGGGCTATGCCGCGGGCGCCGCCCCCTGAGAGCACCAGCCCGATGCGTGGGCGTGCGGCTGCCGCCTGGCCGGGCAGTGCGGCGGCGGCCGGAGGTTCGGCCAGGGCCGCGCCCGCCAGCAACAGTCCGCCGAGGAAGAGTGCTGTCAGGCGCATAGCGCGCAAATACTACCACGCTCGCACGCCGCTTCCGCTCGGCACCCGCGAACCCTTATGCTTTGGCACTCAGCCATGAACCCGATCTTCCTCTT
>JAYUZI010000072.1:0-2614 GCA_043751915.1 Gammaproteobacteria bacterium
TGCTCCCACTCGGTCCCGTCGGCATTGGCAGCGATTATTTCCAGCACCGCGCCACGCTGTGCCGCTGGCAACGAGGCCGTATCCTTCAGGTAGGCCTCAAATCGGCGCCGTGCCCCGGCCCGCACCACGCCGTCGCCAAACCGCGCGAGCGCGGTGAGCAACTCCTGACGCAGGATTACCGCGTTCCCGCTCTCTCCCGCCACCGGTTCCCAGGCCAGGCGCGCCAGGACCGGTGCGAGCAGGCCGCGCGCGTAGGCGCGGAAAACCTCCTGCGTGGCCAGTCCTGCGTAGCGATGATCGAGGGTGACGAGCTGCTCGATGATCGCATCCCACAGCAAGGGATCCCCGTCGGCCGGGAGCCTCGCGGGTATGGCCAGCGCGTTGCCCAGTGAATCCAGGCCGGCCGCCGCCAGGGCCGTGGTGTCATTGAGCACACCGAGCTGGTCGATCGGGTCGAGCGCGCCGTAACGCTCGACCAGTTCTGGATAGGCATCGCCGAGGTATTGCGTACGCAGATAAGCGCTCCGGCCGGCATTGACCACGACCGGCCCGCAACCGGCCATGGAAACGTGCTGTGATGCGGGGCCGGATACGACCACAGCGCGCGTGGCACCACCGGCGAGGCTATGCAGTGCGACCGGCACGTGCCAACGCTGCGCGCCCAGCTGGCCGGATTCGTCGATCGAGAAGCGCTGCTGCGCAAGCGCCAGCGATTCGCGGCCCCGATCGCAGCCAAGACTCCGGACGGTGACCAGCGGAACCCCGGCCCGCAGCGTGAAGTCATGCGCAATCCGCGTAAGCGCGCCGGACTTCGATCCCTCCACAGCGCGCCACAGGTCGTCGGACACGCTGCTACCGTACGCATGGGCGCGGATGTAGCGGCGCACACCGTTTCGGAAGGCCGTCGCACCGACGTGGCCTTCGAGCATGCGGATGACGGCCGACCCCTTCTGGTAGGCGATAGCGTCAAACCCTTCCGTGGCCTGGGCCGCGTCGACAATCGGCGTGACGACCGGATGCGTGCCCAGTGCCGCGTCCAGCCGCATGGCCGCCTGCGTACCCTGTTGCGCGTCAGACCAGCGCTTCCATTCCGGGTAGAAGTGGTTGGTGGCCTTGTTCTCCATCCACGAGGCAAAGCCCTCGTTGAGCCACAGATCGTCCCACCAGCGCATGGTGACCAGGTCACCGAACCATTGATGCGCCATCTCGTGCGCGGCCACCGTGAAAACCGCGCGCCGGTCGGCTTCAGTTGATATTCGCGGATCAAGCAGCAGCACCTTCTCGAAGGAAAAGATCGCGCCCCAGTTCTCCATCGCGCCAAAGAATGTGCTGGTGCCGGGGCCTGCCAGCAGGTCGAGCTTGGGCAAGGGGTAGGGAGTGCCGAAATAGTCGTTGTAATAAGGCAGGAGCTCGGCCGCCGCGTCGAGCGCGTAGGCACCCTTGGCGCTTTCGCCACGCCGGGTCACCACCCCGATGTCGACGCCGCCGACCTGGCGGTGCACGCGCTCGAAGTCGCCGATGGCCATGAACAACAGGTAAGTGCTCATTTTCGGCGTCGACTGGAAGCGCACGCGCTGCAGGCCGCCACCCGCATCTTCAGTGTGCGCGGCGGGCATGTTGGAGACCGCCATCTGCCCGATCGGAGCGAGCACTGTGAGCGCAAAGCTCGCCTTGTGCGCCGGCTCATCCCAGCAGGGCAACATGCGCCGCGCGTCGCCGACCTCAAACTGCGTGAACAGCGCGCGCTGCTTGCCGCTGGCGCCGTCGTAATCGAGCGCGAACAGGCCCATCGACACCTGATTGATCTTGCCCTGGTAAGACAACGCCAACATATGCCGGCCGACCGGAATGGCCTGCCCGAATTCGAAGCTCAGGGTCTGCCGCCGGTCATCCGCCTTGAATGGCGCCAGGGCCGGCTGGCCGTCGAGCGTGACCTTGTCGACCACGAGCTCGAGGGCATTGAGGGTGATTGTGCGCGTCGGTCGTAGCACCCGCACCGCAATGTTTACCGTGCCGCTGAAAGTGAGCTGCGCAGCATCCGGCGTCACGGTCAGTTCGTAGTTCTCGGGCACCACCGTTGCGGGCAGCACAACCCGGGGCGCCGGTGCGGGCGCGGCAAATGCGGCAGGCGCCGCCATGACCGCGACCGAGAACATCGCAACAACGACAACCAGATATCTTCGTACCACGACTGCCCCGGGATTTCCCCGCACCACAACCACTTATTATACGCTGGGCGAGGCGGCAATAGCGTGCATTGAGAAGGCCGGCGCCACCCGCAGGCAGCGCCGGCCCGGGCTGCTAGCGAGTCAAGCGCTCAGCGATCCTCTTCGCTGTCAATCCGTACGTCAGTCGCCGTCACGACGTTGCCGGACGCCGTGCCCTCAACCTCGACGATATTGCCCACGGCGCGCGTGAAGAAATCACCCAGACTCATGAGGCCCTGGTCCTGGTCATGGCCGAAGCTGGCGTTGCCGGCGTCAATGGTGATGCCGAGAATCGTGAACATCGGCGCGGTGGTCGCCGTGAACGGTCCGCGCACCACCACGTCGGTGGTCGGCGCCAGCCGCTCGAACTTGCGCGCCAGGAGCTTGCCGCTGCCGGCCGGGCTCTC
>JAYUZI010000073.1:0-2691 GCA_043751915.1 Gammaproteobacteria bacterium
GGTTGCATTTGCGAACGCCAGTCTACACCCTTGGCAGCTTTCGAGTCAATCGGAGAATTCAGTTCGTGGTAATCCCTCAGTCTCGGGGACGGGCTTGAAGATTTCGCTGGACATTTGGCGGCGGGTTCGGTACTCTACTCTGGGAGTGCGAAGCAGAGCCGATGAGCCAGCTGAATCTGACGCCAGTGACTTTCGCCGGGCGTGAGTTTTCCTCGGCCGATCTCGAAGTGATCCGTCAGATCACCTCTGATTTTGCCGGTCTGGGCATCACCGAGGTTGCGCGCACGGCGTGTGAACTGCTGGAGTGGAAGCGGCCCAGCGGCGGTCTAAAGAATCCGGAATGCCGGCGGCTGATCGAGCACTTGGCCGAACAGGGATTGCTGCGGCTGCCCGAACGGCGGGGCGCCGGCGCGCCTGGGCCGCGGCGGGTGCCGCGCACGGCCGGCGGCGAACCGCAACTGGAGATTCACGGATCAGCCGGAGAGTGGGAACCGTTGCGTCTGGAGGTGGTGCGCGGGGGGCCGCATGAGCGTAGCGGGAATCACGCGCTGTTCAAAGAGCTTCTCGACCGGCATCACTATCTGGGCTACCGAGTGCCGTTCGGCGCCAGCCTGCGCTACCTGGTGCGCAGCGAGCGGGCGCCGGCTCAGGTGCTGGGCTGCCTGCTGTGGTCCTCGCCGGCCTGGAAGATGGCGGCGCGCGATGCCTGGATCGGCTGGAGCGACGGCGAGCGGGCGCGCAATCTCCAGTTGATCGTCAACAACAGCCGCTTTCTCATCCTGCCCTGGGTGCGGCTGAAAGGGCTGGCCAGCAAGATCCTGGCGCGATGTGCGCGTCAGTTGCCGGCGGACTGGGAGAGGCTGTACGGTTATCGGCCGCTGCTTCTGGAAACGCTGGTGGATGCAGAGCGATTCCGCGGCACCTGCTACCGGGCGGCGAACTGGGTTCATCTGGGGCAGACGGCGGGGCGCGGGCGCATGGACCGCGAGCATGCCGCGCATGGCGAGGCGGTGAAAGATCTTTATGTGTACCCGCTGTGCCGCCATGTGGCCGAACGACTGCGGAGCGCCGCGGCGCCGGTGTGGCGAGAGCCGAAGCAAGAGGCGAGCCGGCCGTGAGCGTGAACCTCAACCTCTGCGAAAGCTGTTTGGAGAAACAGCGCACCATCGACCGGCTGCAACAGCAGATCGAAGATCTTCGCAAGAAAGTGCGCCACCTGGAGCGCAAGGCCGAGCAAGGACCGTTTGGCTCCTCGACGCCCTCGGCAAAGATTGCGGTGAAGGCCAACACGGCCCAGCAGCAGCCGAGCAAACCGGGCGGCGGCCAGCCTGGGCACCCCGGTCATGGGCGGAAAGTGGTGGAAGACAGCGACGCCGCGCGCATCGAAACGATAGCGGTGGGACCGGCGTGCCCGCACTGCGGCGGAGCGTTGGAGCACAAAGAGTACCGCGACCGCTCGGTCATCGACAGCCAGCCGTTGCGCGCCGAACCGATTCTCTATCAGTTGGAGCGGGCGCGCTGCCCGCGTTGCGGCAAGACGGTGCAGGCGCGGGCCCCGGAAGTATTGCCCAAGAGTCTGTACGGCAATCAACTCATCACTCAGGTGGTGTTCCTGCATTACCGGCAGGGGATTCCGATGGGGCGGTTGTGCGATCAACTCGGTGTGGGCCTGGGCGCGGTGTTCGAGATTCTGCACCGCATGGCGGCGCTGTTCCGGGGCGTGATGGGGAAGCTGATCGAGGAGTATCGGCAAGCCCCGGTGCGGCACGCCGATGAGACGGGCTGGCGCACGGACGGCCGCTCGGGCTACGCGTGGCTGTTCGCCAGCGCGACGGTGAGCTTGTTTCTGTTCCGCGCCACACGTTCGGCGCAAGTGCCCAAGGAGGTGTTGGGCACGCAAGCCTTGAACGGTGTGCTGGTGGTGGACCGCTACAACGCCTACAACCAATCCCCCTGTGCGCTTCAATACTGTTACGCGCATCTGCTGCGGGACGTGGAGGACTTGGCCAAGGAGTTTCCCGGCGAGGCCGAGGTGACGGGGTTCACCTCCACGTTGATCCCGCTGCTGGCTGAGGCTATGCACTTGCGCGGGCGGCCGCTGGCCGACGCCGGCTATTACGACCAAGCGCGCCCGCTGCAGCAACAGATCGTGGATCTGGTTGAGCAGCCCGCCCAACACTTGGGTGTCCGCCAGGTGCAGGGCATCTTCCGCGACAACGCCCATCGTCTGTACCACTGGGTGAAAAACCGCGCGGTGCCGGCCGACAACAACCGGGCGGAGCGTGAACTGCGCCCGACGGTGATCGCTCGCAAGGTGAGCTTCGGGTCGCAGTCCGATGCCGGCGCGAAAACGCGCGAGGTGCTCATGAGCGTGGTTCATACGCTGGCCAAGCGGGTCCCCGACCCGGAGACCCATTTCAAGTCGGTGCTGGATCAACTCGCAGCCGATCCCAAGCAAGACGCCGTTGCCCTGCTGCTCGACACCAGTTGAGCCGATTGCACCACCCAAGATTCCCGTCGAACCATCGCGCACCCCCGCGCGGCCACGAATCCGTGTCCCCGAGACTGAGGGATTACCAAAAAGTCTGAATGTGCATTGACCCCGATGAAAGTCCATGCTACATTCAGGCGCATCGTAGAACAAGCTTCCATGGTCGAACCTGGTTTTACCACTTTGAAGAGGAACCATAT
>JAYUZI010000074.1:0-4217 GCA_043751915.1 Gammaproteobacteria bacterium
GGCGCCGGCGCTGCTCATCACGCTGCTCGCCGCCGCCCTGCCGGCCGCCGCCGCACAGACCGATGCGGAACTGCGCAGCGTGGTGCAGCAGGCCATGGCGACCCACGAATGCTTCAGCGACCAGTACGACTCGGCGGTCTGGTACACGCTCATGGAGCCCAAACTCCGCCGTTACGTCGCCGACCGCGGCGAGCGCCTGGCCATGCTCCAGACGGTGTACTGCGAGAGCCATCGCGCCGGCGCCGCGCCGCTCCCGCCCGGCCTGGTGCTGGCGGTGCTTGATGTGGAAAGCCGCTTTGATCGCTGGGCGGTGTCGCGCACGGGCGCGGTGGGGCTGATGCAGGTGATGCCATTCTGGCCGGAACAGCTCGGCATGCGCCGGCGCGAGCTCGTCACCATGGAAGCCAACATCCGCATGGGCTGCGCGATCCTGCGCCATTACCTGGAAAGCGAACATCACGATGTGCGCCGGGCGCTCGGGCGCTATAACGGCAGCGTGCGCGACCGCGAGTATCCCGATCGTGTGGTGACGCGCTGGACGCGCTACTGGAACGGTGCCGACGATCTCGGTCGCGGCTAGGCTCGACCCGCAGCTCGCAGCGCCAGCGCTTCGCGGATGAAGGGCACGGTCAGCCGCCGTTGCGCGGCCAGCGCCGCGGTGTCGAGATCGTCGAGCAAGACAAACAGGCTGGACATATCGCGCGGCAGGCGACGCTGCAGGTAACGGGCCGTCTCATCCGGCAGCTCGAAGCCGCGTTGCTGCGCGCGCAGCTGCAGTGCCGACAGCTGCTCGGAATCGTTGAGGGCGCGCAGACTCATGCGGAGCCCCGCGGCACAGCGCGAGGCAAGGTCTGGCAACGCAAATGGCAGTTGCGGCGGCGCCTCGCGCGCCGCCATGAGCAGGCTCGCGCCCCGCTCTTCGCAGTCGCGATACAGCGCAAACAGCGCGCGCTCCCAATCGGGCATACCGATCACGGTCGCGACCTCATCGAGGCACAGCCACTTTCCCCCCTGCCACTCCGCCAGCGCCGCTGGACCAAAAATCACCAGCTGCGAGAGCGGCACGTACTGGGCGCCGTCGCCGGCCTGCGCGCACAGGGCCTGCAGCAGATGCGTCTTGCCACTGCCTTCGGGTCCGCACAGCCAGACCAGGCCCGGACGCTGTTGCGCGGCCAGCGCGACCAGCTGCGCAATCACCAGGCCGTTGGGTCCGGGCAGGTAGCTCGCGAACAAGGCGCGGTCGCGCAGCCGCACGCTCAGGGGCAGCTGGCGCAAGCGCGGATCCCCCTGGGGCCTGGCAACACTTACGGAGTCGCTGCGATCTGCAGCGCCCTGCGGGTGAACAACCGCAGATACGCGGCGCCGCTGTAGATCACCGTCAGGAAGGTCAGTGCCGCCAGCGCCTGCAGCAGCGGAGCCGGCGGCATGCCCCAGGCCGCGTGAATCACCACCAGCAGGATGTAGGCGATCTGCAGCACGGTATTGATCTTGCTCGAGAGTATCGGGCGGCCGTGGAGCGGGCCCCAGGCCAGGCGGTACACGACCGCTCCCAGACCGATCATCACATCGCGGCCCACGGCCGCAACCGCCAGATAGCGCTCCGCCTGACCCAGCCAGGTCAGCACCAGGAATACTGACACCAGCAGCAGTTTGTCGGCCAGCGGATCGAGGAGCTTGCCCAGGCGGCTGGTCCACCCATAGCGCTTGGCGAGCCAGCCATCCAGCCCGTCGCTCAGTGCCGCCACGCCGAACAGCAGCAGGGTGAGGCCGTAGTGGTGACCCAGCAGGCTGTCGATGATCGGCCAGATCAGCGCGATGCGGGCAAGGCAGATGATGTTGGGCAGATGACGCATGGGTTCGGCTACTATAACGCGCCCGATTATAGGGTCCGCATGAACGACAAGCGCAGCTATAGCTACCGCGATGCCGGGGTCGACATCGACGCCGGGGATGCGCTGGTCGAGCGCATCAAACCGCTCGTCAAACGCACCCGGCGCAGCGAGGTCCTGGCCGGCATCGGCGGCTTCGGGGCGCTGGTGGAGATCCCCGCCGGCTACCAAAGACCAGTGCTGGTATCGGGAACCGATGGGGTCGGCACCAAGCTGCGCCTGGCGATCGACACCGGCCAACACTCGACCATCGGCATCGACCTGGTCGCCATGTGCGCCAACGACGTGGTCGTGCAGGGCGCCGAACCGCTTTTTTTCCTCGACTACTACGCGACCGGGCGGTTGGACATCGAAGTCGCCACCAGCGTCATCAGCGGCATCGCCGAGGGTTGCGTGCAGGCGGGCGCCGCGCTGGTCGGCGGCGAGACCGCGGAGATGCCCGGCATGTACCATGGCGCCGATTACGATCTGGCGGGCTTTTGTGTCGGCGTGGTCGAACGCGAGGGCATAATCGACGGCTCGCAGGTGCGCGCCGGGGACGCCGTAATCGGGCTGTCGTCCAGCGGACCGCACTCCAACGGTTACTCGCTGATCCGCAAGCTCATCGAGGTCGCCGGGGCCAATCGCGATACGCAGCTCGAGGGCCGCGCGCTGTTCGAGCGGCTGCTGACGCCGACCCGCATTTACGTGAAATCACTCCTGAAACTGCTGCGCGACGCATCAATGCCTGGCGTCGTGCACGGCCTGGCGCACATCACCGGCGGCGGCCTCAGCGACAACATTCCGCGCGTGCTGCCCGAGGGCTGCGAAGTACGGCTTGAGCGCGCCGCCTGGCCGCGCGACCCGGTGTTCGACTGGCTGGCAAGCAGCGGCAATATCAGCGAGGCGGAAATGCATCGCACCTTCAACTGCGGCATCGGCATGGTAGTCATCGTCGATCCGACCCGGGCCGACGCGGCGCTGCGCACTTTGCGCGAGGCCGGCGAGACCGCACAGCTGATCGGCGCAGTGCGGCGCGGCAACGGCGGCGTGATCTTCGGGCCATGAGCCGTGCGCCGACGCTGGCGCTGGCGGTGGTGATCTCCGGCCGCGGCAGCAACATGGCGGCGATCGCACGCGAGTGCGCCAGCGGGCGGATTCCGGCGCGCGTCGCCCGCGTAATCGCCGATCGCCGTGATGCGGGCGGCATCGCCCTCGCCCGGCACCTCGGGCTCGACGTCGCCGTGGTGCCGGCGCGGGAATTTGCCACGCCAGCCGCCTTTGAAAATGCACTGCGCGCGAGCATCGACGCCAGCGGCGCACAGCTGGTGGTGCTGGCGGGCTTCATGCGCATCCTCTCGGCGCCCTTCACCGACCACTATGCCGGCGCCCTGCTCAATATCCACCCATCGCTGCTGCCGAAATTCCCGGGCCTGCATACCCATGAACGGGCGCTCGCGGCGCGGGAGTGGGAACACGGTGCGAGCGTGCATTTTGTCACCCCGGCGCTCGATGCCGGCCCGGTCGTGCTGCAGGGGCGCGTGCCGGTACTGCCGGACGACTCGCCCGCGAGCCTTTCAGCTCGCGTTCAGCAGCAGGAGCACATCATCTATCCTGAGGTTATTGGCTGGATTGCCGAGGGCCGCCTCAAGCTGATCGCTGGCCGGCCCTGGCTTGATGGACTTCCGCTGGCGCATCCGCTGATCATGGAACAGGAAGGTAAGTCATGAAGCTCCGCATTATTGCCTTGCTGGCCAGCGCCGCCGCCGCGACGCTCGCAGCGGAGCCGCCAGTTCAGGTTTCGCCCACTGAGCTGCGCCCGTACCAGGCGAGCTACGACTTCGTCGCGCGCGGCATGAACGCGGGCACCTCCAGCTTCACCTTACGCAAGGACGGCGCGAATGAGTGGACCTTTGTGTCGCGCAATCAGCCGCACGGCCTGTTCCGGCTGTTTGCCTCCGCGTCCCTGACGCTGACCAGCCACATGAGGGTGGGTCCAGAGGGTGTGCAGCCGTTGTTGTTCACGGCCGCGCAGGCCGACGGCAGCGGGCAGGAAGCGCAAGTGCATTTCGACTGGGAAAAGAACCGTGCGACCGGCGTCCAGGAAGACACGCAGATCGACATGCCGCTCAAGCCGGGGGTCCAGGATGACCTGTCGGTACAGATCGCCCTCATCCATGCCCTCGCCGCCGGGCAGACGCCCGAGGGTATCTCGGTGTTTGACAAGAAGGGCATCCGCGACTATGGCTACGCCCGCGTCGGCGAAGAAACCCTGCACACGCCGGTGGGCGAAGTGGCCACTGTCGTCTACGAGAGCCACAAGGCCTACTCGCCGCGCCGCACGCGCTT
>JAYUZI010000075.1:0-3927 GCA_043751915.1 Gammaproteobacteria bacterium
GGCGCGATGCCGGTGGACGCCAGCAGCGCCTTGATCACCTGCGCGCCCAGTTCTGATGCCGGTACCTTGGCGATACTCCCGCCGAACTTGCCGACCGCCGTGCGGAGCGCGGCGACGATGACAACCTCTTCCATCCCTGACTCTCCTGTTGATCCGCGCATTCTACCGGTCCCACAGCACCGAGCCGTCCACTTTTTGGACGTCGGTCGCGCCGGTCAGCGCCATGCTGACCTCCAGTTCGCTCCGCAGGATGGCGAGCGCGGTCGTCACCCCGGCCTCTCCCCCGGCCGCAAGCCCATAAAGAAAAGCCTTGCCTATCAGGCAGCCGCGCGCACCACTGGCAACGGCCTTGAGGATGTCCTGGCCGCTCATGACGCCGCCGTCGAACAGCACTTCGCAGTGACCCTTGAGCGCGTCGACCACGCGCGGGAGCACCGCGATCGTCGAGGGTGCGCCATCGAGCTGCCGGCCGCCGTGGTTGGACACCACCACCGCATCGGCGCCGATGTCGGCGGCACGGCGCGCGTCGTCGGGGTCCATGACGCCCTTGAGCACCAGCTTGCCGGGCCACAGCGAGCGCACCCAGGCGGCATCCTGCCAGTTGGCCGCAGGGTTGAACTGCTCGCTGATCCAGGTCGACACGTTGCGCACGGTCTGGGCACCGGGCAGGCGCCCTTCAATGTTGCCGAAGTTGCGGCGCCGTGAGCGCAGCATGCCCAGCATCCAGGCGGGCTTGGTTGCGATATCGAGCGCGTTGCGCAGCGTCAGGCGCGGCGGCACCGCCAGGCCGTTCTTGGCGTCGCGCCGCCGCACGCCCTGCACCTGCAGGTCGAGCGTCAACACCAGCACCGGGCACTGTGCCGCGCCGGCGCGTCCGATCAGCTCTTCGTTGAAGCCGCGGTCGCGCATCAGGTACAGCTGGAACCAGAACGGCGCGACGCCCGCCTCGCACAGGTCTTCGATCGAACAGATGGACACGGTGCTGAGGCAGAACGGGATGCCGGCCGCAGCGGCCGCGCGCGCACCGCAGATCTCGCCGTCGCGGTGGAACAGTCCGGTGAGGCCGGTCGGCGCGATGCCCAGCGGCATGGCGCAGGCCTGCCCCACCATGGTGGTCGCCGTGGCGATCTTCGAGACATCGACCATGACCCGCTGCCGCAGTTCGACGGCGTCGAGATCGGTGCGATTGCGGCCAATGGTCAGTTCATCGTAGGAGCCGCGCGCGAGGTAATCGAAGAGCGCGCGCGGCACGCGAGCGCGGGCGAGATCGCGCAAGTCGGCAATGCTGTTGAGGACGGTCATCAGCCCTGCACCTCGACGATGCGGTTGCGCAGCTCGCCGATGCGATCGATCTTCGACACCACGAGGTCGCCGCCCTTGAGTGCCTGCGGCGGGTTCATGGCAAAGCCGACGCCCGAGGGCGTACCGGTCGCGATGATGTCACCCGGCTCCAGCGTCAGCCCCGCCGAGAGCGAGGCGATGATCGTGGGGATATCGAAGATCATCTGCGCCGCGCGCGCGCGCTGCCGTTCGGCGCCGTTCACGGTGAGCGAGAGTTCGAGCGTGCCAGGATCGCCGATTTCAGCGCGATCGACGATACACGGTCCCAGCGGACAGGTGGTATCGAGCGACTTGCCCTTGAACCACTGCTCGTGCCGACGCTGCAGGTCACGGGCCGTGAAATCGTTCGCCACCGTGTAGCCGAAGACGTGCTCGAAAGCGCTGGCGGCGGGTATGTCGCGCCCAGCGCGGCCGATGACGACCGCGAGTTCCACTTCGTAGTCCAGCAGGTTCGTGAGGCGCGGATCGAGCCGCACGTCGCCGTCGGGTGCATTGACCGCACCAGTCGCCTTGGTAAAGAACTGCGGCACCTCCGGCAGGCGCGCTTCCTTGCCCGCCACGGCGAATCCCTCCTTCACGTGATCGACATAGTTGCGGCCGACGCAAAACACGTTGCGCACCGGCACCGGGATGGGCGCGAGGATACGCAGCTGCGCGGCGTCCAGCCAGGCATCGTGGAATTCATCGCTCCGCGACTCCACGCGCTGCAGCGCCGCCAACGTCGCCTCGCCGCCGCGGATGATCGCCAGCATGCTGCCGAGGTCGGCTGCCTCGTTGCTGCGGCGGCCGGCCGCCTGCAGGTCGAGCACACGGCCGTCGCGCCACCAGCCCGCCAGGGTACGGCCCTCGTGAGTACAGGTCACCAGTTTCATGAATTGCGGCTCCGTGGAGTGGCGGCTTGCCTATCATAGAGACCCGCGTACTGATCGCGCAGCACGTTCTTCTGCACCTTGCCCATCGCGTTGCGCGGCAGCTCGGCGAGGAACAGGATCCGCTTCGGGCACTTATAGCCCGCCAGGCGCTGCTTGAGCTGCGCCAGCAACGGTTCTTCGCTGAGGGCACCGCGCGCGACCACCGCGGCGGTGACGCCTTCGCCAAAATCGGGGTGCGGAATACCGAACACCGCAGACTCAACCACACCGGAGACAGCGTCGATCTCGGCCTCGACTTCCCGCGGATAGACATTGAACCCACCGGTGATGATCAGGTCCTTGCTACGGCCGACGATGTACAGGTAGCCCTGAGCATCAAACCTGCCGACATCGCCGGTGACGAAGTGACCATCGGCGCGAAACTCGGCACGCGTCCGGTCCGGCATGCGCCAGTAACCGGCAAACACATTCGGCCCCTTGATTTCGATCATGCCCACGCCGCCCGCGGGCAGCGCCGCACCGCTCTCGGCGTCAACCACCCGTACCGAGACGCCGGGCAGCGGTTGGCCAACTGCGCCCGGCACGCGCTCGCCGCCGTAGGGGTTCGAGGTGTTGATGCCGGTCTCGGTCATGCCGTAGCGTTCGAGTATCGCGTGCCCCGTGCGTGCGAGCCAGTCGCGATGCGTCTCGGCGAGGAGCGGCGCCGAACCGGAAACGAACAGCCGCACATTGGCGCTCAGCGCCGACCCGACGCGCGCATCCTGCAGCAGCCGCACGTAGTGGGTCGGCACGCCCATCAATACGGTTACCGCGGGCAGCTGGGTCACGACCGCGTCGACCTCGAACGACGGCGACAACACCATCGAGGCCCCGGCCGCGAGCGTGACATTCACCGCCACGAACAGCCCGTGTATGTGAAACAGCGGCAGCACGTGCAGCAGCACGTCATCGGCCGTAAAGCGCCAGCAGGCCTTCAGTGCAAACGCGTTCGCGGCCAGGTTCCCGTGCGTGAGCATCGCGCCCTTCGAGCGGCCGGTGGTGCCAGAGGTGTAGAGGATGGCCGCCACGTCAGCGTCCTCACGCGGCACGTCAAAGCACAGCGTGTCGCAGGCACTCGCCCGCTCGGCGAGCGAGCCGCCAGGCGCGCCCCTGCCCAGCGTTGCGACATGCGCCACGCCGAGCCGCTGCGCGAGCGGCAGCATGGACACCAGCCTGCCGGGCGTACAGACGACCACGCGGGGCTGTGCGTCGCCGATGAAATATTCCATCTCGGCCAGCGTGTAGGCGGTATTGAGCGGCAGGAAAATCGCGCCGGCGCGCAGGCACCCTAGGTACAGGTGAATGAACTCCGGGCTTTTCTCGGCCTGCACCAGCACTCGGTCGCCAGGCCCGACCCCAAGGTCCAGCAGGGCGTTGGCATACTGGGCGCTGCGCGAGCGCAGGTCGGCGTAGCTGACCACCCCGCCTTCGGGCAGGCGGATGAATGGGTGGGACTCGTCCGGACCGGGCGCGCACAGGCGCGCGTAAAGATTGCCGCTCATGGCGCCCCGGCGGCACCCATTGCACGGCGCTTGGCTGCGCGCCGCCGCGCGTGCAGCACCCACTCGGTGTAGCCATTGGGCTGCTGGCCGCCCTTGAACACCAGTTCGCAGGCGGCCTGGAAGGCCAGGCTCCGGCCAAAATCCGGGGCCATGGGGCGGTACCCGGGCTCCGC
>JAYUZI010000076.1:0-20804 GCA_043751915.1 Gammaproteobacteria bacterium
TTGGGCTCGATAGGCGAGAGGCGGTATTCGTTGAGCAGCATCACCTGGTGCTTCACCCAGCGTGCCCAGCCCTCGCGCGATACGGACTCATAGATCCGCTGCCCCAGCGCTCCCGGATAGGGCAAACGCTCGAGTCCGGGCGCCTCGCTCTTGAGGACGACACATTGAACAGTTCGGGTCATGGCAGGCTCTGGATGAGTGCGGTGACAGGGGCCGGGAGCCCGAGGCGCGCCGGACTGGCGGGGTTATACCAGAGCAATGGCGAGCCATCCATCACACCGTTCCAGCCGGCGCACCGTGCCAGGAGCGGTGATATCTCCAGCTCGAAGTGCGTGAACGCGTGGCGCCGGATAGTGCGTGACTGCGGCTCCACCTCGGCAGCCTGCAGGCGCGTCTGCGCATAGAGACGCGCGGCTTCGATACTCGGAAACTGCGGCGGACACCACAGTCCTCCCCAGACGCCCCGCTCCGCACGGCGCTCGAGCAACACGCTGCCATCGTCCTGGCGCGCGAGCAGCATGACAACGCTGCGCGTGCGACGCGCGGCGCGCGGCCGGGCCGCGGGAATCTCGTGCTGCCGTCCGGTGCGCTGCGCCACGCAACTGTGCTGCAGCGGACAGACGGGGCACAGCGGCCGGCGGCGCACGCACACCGCCGCGCCCAGATCCATGATTGCCTGCGTATACACGGCGACGTCGCGCTCGGGTGTGCAGCTGGCGGCGAGTTCCCACAGCTGCTCTTGCAGGGCGTGCTTCGTGGTCACACCGTTCACGGCAAAGTAGCGCGCCAATACGCGACGCACGTTGCCGTCGAGAATCGCGACACGGTCACCGGCACTCAGCGCGCGGATCGCCGCAGCCGTCGAGCGACCGATGCCCGGGAGCGTTGCCAACGCAGCGGTGTCGGTCGGCAACTCGCCGCCGTGTTCGGCGACGATGGTTTGCGCGGCGCGATGTAGATTGCGCGCGCGCGAGTAGTAGCCCAGGCCCGACCACAGGTGCAGCACCTCATCGAGCGGCGCGGCCGCGAGCCCCCTCAAATCGGGAAAGCGCGCGATGAAGCGATCGAAATAAGCGATGACGGTGCCGACCTGCGTCTGCTGCAGCATGATCTCGGAGATCCACACCCGGTAGGGCGTGGGATCGCGTTGCCACGGCAGGTCGTGGCGGCCATGGCGCGCATGCCAGGCAATCAGCGCGGGTGCAACGTCCATCTTGTGGGTCATCGCCAGACAGTCTACGGGAGCGCGACGCGAGCGCCAACGTCAACTGCCGGTCAACTGCCGGTCAACTGCCGGTCAGGGCGATTCGCGCTGCGGTTTGGCGGCTGCCACCAGGCGCGGCACACGCGCGGCCTTTTGAACAATGTGGTTTTCGGCGGCGCGCACCAGGTCCACACGGAGCCGGTCGGCCACCCCGACGATGCCCACCAGCAGCTCGCCGAGCTCCTGCTCGGCCGGCGAGCGCTCGCCCGGCGGCAGCGCGGCCCGCGCTTGCGCGTAGACCTGCAGCGCGAGCTTCAAGGCTGCGAAATCCTGGCTTTCGTGACTGGCCATGGCGGGCATTATCAGAGGAATGCCGCTGCGCACCAGCCTGTCGGCGGCCACCGACAAGCTGGTGCTGATGCAGGCCGGAACGCCCTATTTCCCGGCCTCGAGCGCTTCGATCTCGTCGAGCAAGTGATTCATGCGCGTGGCGAGCGCGCGATACGGGCCGGGAGTCGCCATGTCGACGCCAGCCCGCTTGTACAGCTCGTAGGGATAATCGGAACCACCGGCACTGAGCAGGGTCAGGAAACGCGCGCGCGCCGGGGCGCCTTCCTTGATGATCGCGTCGGTAAACCAGGCGGCGCCCGCCATCGAGGTCGCGTACTGGTAGACGTAGAAGTTGTAGTAAAAGTGCGGTACCACGGCCCACTCAGTGCAGTATTCAGGGTCGATCTTCATGACGCCCTCGGCCTCGCCGTAGTACTTGCGCAGCAGGCCGCAATACATCGCCGTCATGCGTTCGCCCGACAGCGGCCGGCCCGCCTCGAGCTCCTCGTGAATCGCCAGCTCGAACTCGGCGAACATCACCTGACGGAAGTAGGTGGTGCGTATCGATTCCAGTCCCTCGCCCAGGTAGTAGAGTTTTTCCGCGCGATTCGCCGCGTGCGCGACCATGTAGTCATTGAGCAGCATTTCATTGCCGATCGAAGCCGATTCGGCAATAAAGGTTGAGTAGCTCGCCTTCTCGAAGGGTTGCGCGCGCGTCGCGAGCTGCGTGTGCACCGCGTGACCCCATTCATGTGCAAACGTCGACATCGAATCGTAGTCGCCGTTGTGATTGAGAAGCAGGTAGGGGTGCACGTCATAGGCCGAGCCATTCATGTAGGCGCCCAGTTTCTTGCCTTCCTGCGGATAGACGCTCATCCAGTGCGCACCAAAGCCTTTGCGCAACAGCCCCAGGTAATCCTCGCCCAGGGGCTGGAGGGCCTCGAGCGTGATGCGCTCCGAGTCGGCGACATTGAACTGCGGTTCGCTGTCGAGATGGAACATCGGCGGATAGTTGTCGTAGTAACGCAGGTCGTCGGTAATGCCGAGCAGCTGCTTGCGCAAACGCAGGTACCGATGGAGCGTGGGCAGCGCTGCATTGGCCTCGGCGACCAGCGTGCGATACACGGCATCCGGCATGTTGTCCGGAAATTGTGCGGCCTGGAGCGCCGTTGGGAATTTCCGGGCCTGGGCGGTGAAATGATCGCCCATGATCTGTGTCGTCAGCATCGAACCGGCCGTGCCCTCGAACTTCTTCCAGGCGCCCCAGTACTGGTCGAACACCAGCTTGCGGTCGGCGCGCACGGCTGACTGGCGGTATTTCTGGAATGTCGGTTGCGTGAGCTTGACCTGATTGCCGTCGCTGAGCGTGACGGTCGGCACCGGCAGCTCGGCGTTTGCCAACTGACTGTGCAGGGTATCGGGTTGCGCGAGCAGGCTCCCGGTCGACGCCAGGATATTCTCGGCTTCCGCGCCCAGGGTGTGCGGGGCCCCGCGCAACGTGTTGTTGAGGTAATAGTCAAACCGCTCACGCAGCGTCTTGTTGGCGGCGAGAAACGCACCCACCTTCTTCGCTCCCATGTGGAGGATCTCGGGCGCGACCCATGAAGTGTTCTCATTCAGATGCGTAAGGAGAGCCTGACCCTGTTGATTGCGTTCCAGATTGGCGCTGACGCGCAGGTCCAGGTCGGAGGCCAGCGAAGCGTAAGTATAAAGGCGCGCAACCTCGCGGTTCAGATCGCTGATGGCGACCAGCGCCTTGAGCAGGGCGGTCGCGCTGTTGCCGAGCGTGCCCTGGTAGATACTGAGCTTGTCGGCAGCGGCGCGGGTGCGCGCGTAGGATTCGTCCCAGGCCGTCGTTGCCGGGTAAAGATCCGTCAGGTCCCAGGTGGCGTTGGCGGCAGCCCCGGCGGGCGCCGTCTCGGCCCATGCCGCGTTGGCGGCCAGGAAAGTTGCGGCCAGTGCGGCGCAGGACAGGGCACGGGTCAGGAGCTGACATCGACGCATGATCATTCCCCGAATGCTGATGACGATGAGCAATTCTACGGCGAAAGCCCTGCCGCGGTCACTGCCGGGGGCACCAGCGGGACAGAGGGCGGGCTAGAGCACCAATTCGGACTGCAGCCGTTCCAGCAATTCCCAGCGTTCCAGCCGCGCGCTCAGCTGCGTTTCGATATCGGCGGCGCGCACACGATCAGTGCGCATGCGTTCAGCGCCCTCGCGGAAATAATCTGGCCGGCACATGCGCGTGGTGAGCTCGCGCTGTTCAGATTCCAGTGCGGTGATTTCCTCGGGCAGTGCTCTGAGTTCGCGCAGTTCCTTGTATGACAGCTTCCGCCGCGGCGCGGCCGCCGATCCGCCAGCGGCTGCCACGGGGGAAGTGGTTACTGCGTCCGCTGCTGCACTCGCCGCCGGCCGCTGTGCCAGCCAGTCGCGGTAGCCGCCGGCGTATTCCTGCCAGTGGCCATTGCCTTCCGCGACCAGGGTTTGCGTGACGACATTGTCGACGAAGGTGCGATCGTGGCTCACCAACAGCAGCGTGCCCGGAAACGACTGCAGCGAGGCCTCGAGCAGCTCGAGCGATTCCACGTCGAGGTCGTTGGTGGGTTCGTCGAGCACCAGCAGATTTGCCGGCCGGGCAAACAGCCGCGCCAGCAGCAAGCGGTTGCGCTCGCCGCCAGAAAGCGCGCGCACCGGCGTCGCTGCGCGCTTCGCCGAAAACAGGAAATCGCCGAGGTAGCTGCTGATGTGGCGCTTCTCGCCGTTGACCTCGACGTAATCGGACCCCTCGCTCACCGTGTCGGCCACGGTCTTGTCGAGATCGAGCTGCGCACGCAACTGGTCGAAGTAGGCAACCTGCAGATTGGTGCCCAGCCGCAGCGTCCCCGAGTCGGGTTCGAGCAAGCCCAGGATCAGCTTGATGAGCGTCGACTTGCCGGCGCCGTTGGGACCGAGCAATGCCAGCCGGTCGCCGCGCATCAGGCGCAGGCTCAGGTCCGCGACCAGCGGACGCTCGTCAAAACGTTTCGACACCTTCGTGAGCTCAGCGACCAGCTTGCCCGAGCGCTCGCTGGCGTCGATTGCAAGACGGACGTTGCCGATGCGTTCGCGCCGGTCGGCGCGCTCGTTCCGCAGTGACTCGAGGCGACGCACTCTGCCCTCGTTGCGCGTGCGGCGCGCCTCGACGCCCTTGCGAATCCAGACTTCTTCCTGCGCCCAGAACTTGTCGAACTTGCGCCGGCCCACCGCTTCGGCTGCCAGCTCGGCGGCCTTCTGCCGCTCATAGGCCGAGTAATTTCCGGGATAGCTGCGCAACCACCCCCGGTCGAGCTCAAGGATGCGCGTGGCGACGCGATCGAGGAACCAGCGATCGTGCGTCACGAACACCAGCGCCGGCGCCTTGAGCAGCAATTCCTCGAGCTGCTCGATGCCGGCTATGTCGAGGTGGTTGGTGGGCTCATCGAGCAGCAGGAGCTCAGGCTCGAGCGACAGTGCGAGCGCCAGCGCCGCGCGCTTGCGCTCGCCTCCTGAAGCCTTCGCCGGATCGATCGTGCCATCAACGCCGAAACGCGTGGCGAATTCGACCAGCCGCGCTTCGCCACGCCAGCGCCGTCGCTCATCTTCTATGTCCTCGAGGCCGCCGCGCTGGCGGAGGCTTTCGAACAGCGTGTCCGCCGGTGGCAACTCCGGCTCCTGCTCGACGCTGATGACGCGCATGCCCTCGCGCCGCTTCACCTCGCCGTCGTCGAGCGTCACGCGTCCGGCAATCACACCCAGGAGCGTGGACTTGCCGGTGCCATTGCGGCCGATGAGACCGACGCGATCGCCCTCATTCAGGCTGCAGGCCGCCTGGTCGAGGAGCGGTGTCAGCCCGTAGGCAAGTCCGGCGTCGAGGAGGGTCAGCAGTGACATTGCCTGGAGATTCCGGCGTTGACCTAAGCGGTCACGCACTATGAAGATGGAGCGGGTGATGGGAATCGAACCCACGTTAGCAGCTTGGGAAGCTGCAGTTCTACCATTGAACTACACCCGCTTGGGGGCGGTGATTCTATTCGCGCGCCTGCCGATTCGCCAACTTTCGGCCGCACCTGACCCCAGGCCGGGAGGCAGCACACCCGCGTATGATTCCCGCAACGGGCCCCCGACGGGGGGCGCGGTCCGGTCAGGCAACGGGGAGCTCTCGACATCATGCCGCGAAGTACCATCACCGTGTTTGCACTCGCGCTCCTTTTCTTCTGCGCTCTGGCACCGCCCACACTTGCAGCCGATACCGCGCCCAAACCGCGCGCGCGTGAGCTGGGGATCCCGTTCGAGGGCACGCCGGGCAGGTTCAACGCCATCACCGACGTCGATGGAGTCCTGGTCGGTCACACAACACTGATCTTGGGCAGCGGCAAGCTTACGGTCGGCAAGGGCCCGGTGCGCACCGGAGTTACGGCGATCCTGCCGCGCGGCCCGTCCTCTATTGAGCGCTTCTCGTTTGCGGGCTGGTTCGCGGAAAACGGCAACGGCGAAATGACCGGCACGACGTGGGTCGAGGAATCCGGCTTCCTCGAAGGTCCGGTGATGATCACCAACACTCACAGTGTCGGGGTGGTCCGCGATGCGGTCATCGCCTGGCGCGTCAACCACGGCCCCGCCGACAGCACCGGTGCATGGTGGTCGCTCCCGGTGGTTGCCGAGACCTGGGACGGTTGGCTGAACGACATCAACGGATTTCACGTGAAACCCGAACACGTTTTCCAGGCCATCGACAGCGCACATTCGGGGGCCGTCGAGGAAGGCAGCGTGGGCGGTGGCACCGGCATGATCTGCAATGGCTACAAGGGCGGCATCGGCACCGCGTCGCGCAAGCTCGCCGCGAAGGACGGCGGCTACACCCTGGGCGTCCTGGTGCAATGCAATTACGGTACCCGGGCAAATCTGCGCGTTGCCGGCATCCCGGTAGGCGCGGAAATATTCGGAGAGGACCCCTATGTTTTTGTGGCGTCGGACGTCCAGGAGCGCGGCTCCATCATCGTCGTGGTCGCCACCGATGCCCCACTGCTGCCGCATCAGCTCAAGCGAATTGCCCGGCGCGTGTCCCTGGGCCTCGGTCGTGCCGGCAGCACCGCGGGCAACGGCTCCGGGGATATCTTCATCGCGTTCTCGACCGCCAACCCCGATGCCAGCAAGTCCACTCCGGTGGCCAACCTGCACATGGTGGCGAACAATTCGCTCGATCCGTTGTTTGCCGCCACGGTCCAGGCCACCGAGGAAGCTGTCGTCAACGCGCTGATCGCGGCCGAGGACATGACCGGTATCGATGATCATCACGTGACCGCACTGAGCCACGCGAAGCTGCGCGAGGTGCTGGCGAAGCACAACCGTCTGCTGCGCTGATTCAGCGCACTGCCGGGACTCAGTCTCGCTGAACCAGTTCGATGACGTTGCGAACGGGATCGCGCACGCGGATGCCGATGTGCGCCAGGCCGGCGATCGGGATAGGCGCGCCTTTCATCAAGCGCCCGGCTGCGCCTTCGCCGTCTGCCAGCGCTGCAGGATGCTGCGCGCCTGGTTGCTCGCCGGATCCATGAGGTGCGCATGCGCCGGCGTCTTCGCGGTCAGCTCGATCACGTAACCATTGGGATCGCGGAAATAGATCGAGCGCACGAAGTCGTGGTCCGAGATGCCGCGGGATTCCATGCCGCGCGCCTTGCCCTTCGCCAGCATCTGGGCCAGCACCGGCGGCGCGACTTCGAGCGCGATGTGCAGGTCGAAATCGTGCTGTGCCTTGAACTCGAAGGGCATGTCGGGCGCTTCAAAAAAAGCCAGGTACGAACCATCGTCGAGCCGGTAGAAGGTGTGCAGCACCGCGGTCGGGCGCCCGGTCTTGGTCTCGCGGATCTCGAGGCTCCCGGAGAGCGGCAGGCCGAGAAAATCCTCGTAGAACTGCCGCGTCTGCTCCGAGTCCCGGCAGCGATAAGCGTTGTGGTGCAGTCCCTTGATCATGGCGAGTCCCTACAGCGCAGTGAAAGACTTTCCCTTGTTGGGCCCGACCACGTATTGATAGAAAGCCTCGTTGACCTTGCCCCAGCTTTTGAGCGACTTCATGTTGTCGAGCCAGCGCGTGATGTTGGCGTACGGGGAGTAGTTGCAACCGATCACCTCGCCACCCAGGATCATGATCGAGCCCAGGTAGTCGGCGAGCGAGACCGTATCACCGCAGAGGAAATTGTTGCGTGCCCCGATGAGGTTCTCGTCCAGCACCTTGAGCCAACCCAGCGCCTTGTCCTTTCCCCAGGCGATGGTGGCGGCCTGCACCGCGTCGTCGCTGCGGCGCATGAACGGGAAAATCTGCGGGTACAGGAAGCCGTAGGAAAAATCGCGGTAAAAACCCGTGTTGAACCAGTCCAGCCGCTCGTTGACCTGCGCGCGCCGGCGCGGATCGGTGGGGTACGCAGCGGAACCGTGCTTGTCGGCAAGGTACTTCAGGATCGCCGAGGACTCGGTAAGCCGGAACCCGTCGTCGTCCAGCACCGGCACCTGGTGGCTCGGATTGATCGCGCTGTAGGCTGGCCCGTACTGTTCGCCGGTAAACAAATCGACAACTTGCAAATCAAGCGTGATGCCCGCTTCGCTGGCGAACAGCATGACCGGGCGGCTGGTGGTAGATACCGGATGGTAGTAGAGCTTCAAGGCAGTTCTCCCGTGAACAATAGCGACTGGCGCGTGAGCCGCGATGGGGGATGGCGATTGTGCCACTTGCGGAGGCATCGCGCACACTGCGTTATCATTCCCCGGGCTGGCCCCATCGACGACCAGCTACCAGCGCGAGCCGTCGGCCGGAGCGAAATCCTGTTCCATGATGCGGTAGAGCGCCGCGGTGTAGCGCTCGGCCGACGCACGCGCCATGTGCGACCATTCCGGCAGGACGTAGCCGCTGCGGAGTTCGGGATAATCCTCGAAGTAGATGCCAGGAGCACCGGTCTTCGCCAGCAGGACGTCCCAGGCCTTCTGTCGCGGGTACCAGTGGGTTTCATATTTGAGGTACTCGCCGTCGCTGGGGTGCCTTACGAACAGCACGGGCACGCCGCGGGCGCGTAGCCGGATAACGGCCGCGGCGGCGCGCGCCACCTGCCGGTAGAGCGTCTGCTGGTTCTCGGCCAATTCCTTCGGTCTTGGCGGCGGCGGGTTGAAATCTTCAGCCCAGATACGGCGCGCCAGCGCACGGTAGGTAGAGTCGGTCTCGAGTTTGCTCCACATGTAGGATTCGCGATCGGCTTCTGAATCCGACAGCTTGCGTACTTCCGTGCCGCCCCGCAGGCCCTTGCGCTGTGGCCAGTCCTGGCGCCGCAACACCGTGAACAACGCGAAGTCAGGTTCGTAAAAAGCGAAATACGGCTCAACCATGTGCAGCGACAACCACTTGCCGACGCGTTGCGAGGGTGATTCCTTCTGGTAGGCCTTGAGAAACGTGCCGCGGTACTCATAGCCGCTGAAAAACACGTCCGGTGCGACGCCGACCAGCACCCGGCCCTTGAAACCCGGATCGTCCGCAAGATCATCGAGCGCGAACAGCGGCGAGGTGCCGACCAGCGCAAGCTGGATCGGTCGACGCCCGGACAGGCGCTCCCACACCGGCAGCTGAATGTCGAAAAAAGTGCGCGAGGCGCCGACCAGCACCGTCGCATTGCCGTCGCCGTTATCGATCCGCCGCCGCTGGCGCGCCCACAGCTCGGCGTCATCGCGCATGCTCGGCACCACGCCGAAATTACGCCAGTGCCATTCCCAGGCGCCCGTCAGCGCGCTCGCCAGCAGCAACGCGCCCAGCAGCATCACCGGCCACGGACGGTCCGGAACATCGCGGACTGGCACCGGTTGTGCGACTCCCGGGCGGTCGGCCGCCGTAAGGCGCTTAGAACTGGAAGTAGATGAAGGCATTGCCCGCCCCCTGTGAGATAACGATCAGGAAGGCCATCAGGCCCCAGCCCAGGGCGATCAGGGCGGGCGGTAGCCTCGCCAGTGCCGACTCGAGCGTGCGCTCGCGCATATACCAGTGCACCGCGACCAGCAGCGGCATGATCGCCGCCACCGAAACGATGAATACCGTCGGCAGGATGGGCTTGGCGTCGCCATTGAACCCAAGCATGCCGCGCAGCACATGCCAGGCGATGGTGAAGTTCTTCGCGCGGAAGAACACCCAGGTCAGATTCACCAGCATGTAGGTGAGCAGACCCAGCCCAAAGAGCGCCAGCGCGCCCGGCCGGTAACCGGAAAGCAGGGCGCGGATCCTGCGCTCGGCGACCAGGTAGACGCCGTGCAGCCCGCCCCAGACGACGAAAGTCCAGTTCGCGCCATGCCACAGGCCGCCGAGCAGCATGGTGGTCATGAGCGCCACGTTCAGACGCACTGGCCCGTGCCGGTTACCGCCGAGCGGAATGTAGAGGTAGTCGCGCAGCCACGAGGACAGCGTGATATGCCAGCGGCGCCAGAAATCGGAAAAGCCCACGGCGGCATAGGGGAAGCGGAAGTTATCGGGCATATAGAAGCCCAGGCACAGCGCCGCGCCAATGGCGGTGGTCGAATAACCGGCAAAGTCGCAGAAGATCTGCCCGCTGAAGGCCAGGGTGCCGATCCAGCCGTCGATGAGCCCCGGCGCGCTGGCGCTATCGAAGACACGCTCCGCGGCGCCCGACAGGAAAGTGTCCGCAAGCACCACCTTGTTGAAAAGTCCGATGGTCATCAGTCCCAGGCCGAAGCACAGCTGCTGCGCGCTCGCGCGCCGCGGGGTCTCGAACTGCGGCACGAGCTCGGTGGGCCGCATGATCGGGCCCGCGACGAGGTGCGGGAAGAAGGTTACGAACAGCGCGTAGTCGAGGAAATTGCGCGCCGGCAGCGCGCGACGCAGGTAGACATCCAGCGTATAAGACATGGTCGCGAAGGTGTAGAAGGAAATACCGACCGGCAGCACGATGTCGAATTGCGGCGCCTGGTAATGGACTCCGAACGCCGCCAAGATCGCCGTGCAGTTGTGCAACAGGAATGTGCCGTACTTGAAGTACAGCAGCATGCCGAGGTTCGCAACCACCGACAGCAGCATCCACGCGCGCCGGCTCGCCGGACGCTCCGCGCGCACCAGCCCCTGCGCCGCGTACCAATCGACGACCGTCGAGATCCACAGCAGCAGGATGAAGGGCGGATTCCAGGCCGCGTAAAACACGTAGCTGGCGATGAGCAGGTTGATCTTGCGCACTTTCCAGTCCAGCGGGAGTGAGTGCAGCAGCACGACAACAAGGAAGAACGCCGCAAAGGTCAGCGTATTGAAAACCAAAGGTGAGCTCCCAGGATGAGCGGCGCCGGATTCTCAAGGAACCACAATGGCCATCGTGGCCCTGCGACCGCGGCGGGTATGGTCGCACGCTTCGCGAATACTTGTCATCCAAGTGCCAAGCCCGATTCAGGCGCGGCGCATCAGCGTGCTCTTGCCAAACAGCGAAGCAACCAGGTCCACGGCCACTTCGGCGGTGCGGTTGCGCACATCGAGGGCCGGGTTCAGCTCCATGATGTCGAGCGAAGCCAGGCGAGCGGTATCGGCAATCATCTCCATGCACAGCTGCGCCTCGCGATAGGAAGGGCCGCCGGCCACCGTGGTGCCGACGCCCGGGGCAATTTCCGGGTCGAGAAAATCGACGTCGAAGCTCACGTGCAGGTGGGTGTCGGAATCCATGCCGGCGAGCGCCTGCTCGAGCGTGTGGCGCATGCCTTTCTCGTCGATGTAACGCATGTCGAACACTTCGAGACCGACTTCGTGCACCAGGCGCTTCTCGCCCTGGTCGACGCTGCGGATGCCGATCTGCCGGATCATGTCCGCGTTGATCGCCGGCACGCTGCCGCCGATCTCGAGCAGTGAGCGTGGTCCGTGGCCGCACAAACATGCGACCGGCATGCCGTGGACGTTACCGCTGGGCGTGAGTACGTTGGTGTTGAAATCGGCGTGCGCGTCGAGCCACAGGATCCGCAGCTTGCGCCGGCGTTCGCGGCAATGGCGCGCCACGGCGCTGATCGAGCCGATGGCCAGTGAATGATCACCGCCGAGCAGGATCGGCAGGCGTGCCGCCTGCAGTTCGCCCAGCACCGCGGCGTGCACGAGCTGATTCCAGGCCACCACTTCCGGCAGATGCCGGTAACCGTCGCGCGAAGGCAGCCAGGGATTGCCGGGGCCGCCAAGATTCCCTTGATCGCTCACCACCAGTCCCTGCGACTCGAGCATGGTCTGGATGCCTGCCACGCGCAGCGCTTCGGGACCCATCGAGGCGCCACGCATGCCCGCGCCGATATCCGTGGGCGCGCCGATCAGGCCGATGGCCGTGGCCATGTGCTAGCCCGTCAGGCGCAGGCGCGCGCGCTTGCCGCTGCCGATCGTGCCGCCGTACAGGTCCTTCGGGTCGGCGAGCTCCGGCACCAGGTCGATCTGCCGGTGGCTCCCCCGCTCTTCGTGCAGGAGCGCGTGCAGGAAGCGCAGCGCCGAATAATCCTGGAGCGCAAACCCGACCGAGTCGAAGATGGTGATGTCCTGCGCGCTGGTGCGCCCGGGAGCTGCGCCGCTGAGGATCGAGGCAAATTCGGTCACCGGGAAATCCGCTTCCATCTGCTGGATCTCGCCCTCGATGCGCGATTGCGGCTCGTACTCGACGATGACGCGCGCCTCGCTCATGCGCAGGATGTCGCCGTGCAGCTCGGTCTTGCCCGGACAGTCGCCGCCGACGGCGTTGATGTGCATGCCTGCACGCGCCATCGGCGGGGTCATGATCACCGCGTTCTTCTTGTCGGCGGTCACGGTGGTGACGATGTCGGCGCCCTTGCAGGCTTCGGCCGTGGAACGCGTGCGCACCAGCTTCACGTCCGCCAGTTCCGGAAGCGCACGCAGGTTTCGTTCGAGCTTGGCGGTAGCCGCGCCGTCGAGGTCGTACAGGCGCAGCTCGCGGATGCCGAGCATGCCGCAGAAGGCAATCGCCTGGAATTCGCTTTGCGCGCCATTGCCGATCAGCGCCATGACCGAGCTGTCCTTGCGCGCCAGCCATTTCGCCGCGAGCGCGGACATCGAGGCGGTGCGGAGCGCGGTGGTCACGGTCAGTTCCGACAGCAGCAGCGGGTAGCCGGTGTCCACGTCTGCCAGCACGCCGAAGGCAGTGACCGTGAGCAGCCCGGCCGCCGTGTTCTGCGGGTGGCCGTTGACGTACTTGAAGCTGTAAAGACGCCCGTCGCTGGTGGGCATGAGCTCGATCACACCGACCTTGGAGTGACTCGCCAGGCGGGCCGATTTCTCGAACTCGCTCCAGCGCCGATAGTCGGCTTCGATCTCGTTGGCGAGCCGTTCCATGAACGGCCCTGCGCCGAGAGCTTGCACCAGCCTCTGAATATCGCTGACGCCAATGTAATCAACCATGACACGCGCTCCTCAGGCCCGGGCCGCAGCGGTCTGGCGGCGGCCCCGAGGTTAATCATCCCTCCGGACACGGCTAACAAGAAGTGAGCTAGGTGCGCAATATGTGGGGTATCTTGGTTATAATGGCAGAGTGAATTGCCATTTTGATCAAAAATAGCCCATGGACGAGCTCGACCACCAGCTGATAGCCCGCCTGCGCGGCAACGCACGCATGAGCATCGCAACCCTGGCCAAGCAGCTGCAGGTGGCGCGCGGCACCATTCAGAACCGCATTGCCCGCCTGGAGCGCGACGGCACTATCGCCGGTTATACGGTGAGGCTCGGCACAGCGCTCGACGAGCAGGGCATCACCGCGCTCATGACGATCGCCGTGGAGGGCAACAGCGCGGATGCGGTGCTGCGGAGCCTGCGTGGCGACCCGGCCGTGCGGACGCTCCATACCACCAACGGGCGCTGGGACATCATCGCAGAGCTCCGTGCCGACACACTCGAGGCTTTCGATCGCGTGCTCGGGCGCATCCGCAAAGTCGAGGGCATCGCCAGCACGGAGACCAGCCTGCTACTCTCGACGCACAAACTCTAGAATACGGCCGGAGAGTTCACGCGATGCACAGCGAGACCGTGATGGTTGAGGGCAGTGGCGAGCTGAGGCGCGTGCTGGCTTCGCGCCACGTGACCATGATCACCATCGGCGGCATCATGGGCGCGGGCCTGTTCGTGGGCAGCAGCGTCACGATCGCGGCGGCGGGCCCCGCCATCGTTCTCTCCTACCTGGTTGCCGGCACAATGGTGCTGCTGATCATGCGCATGCTCGGCGAGATGGCGGTCGCGCTGCCGCAGCTGCGCTCGTTCGGCGATTTCGTGCGCACCGGGCTCGGCGACTGGGCCGGCTTTCTGGTCGGATGGCTGTACTGGTATTTCTGGGTCGTGGTCGTGCCGGTCGAGGCAATCGCCGGGGCGCAGCTGCTGCAGTTATGGGTGCCGCTGCCCGCCTGGGTGCTGGGTGTCGCGCTCATGGCGGCGATGACCGGCGTCAACCTGATGTCGGCGCGCTCTTACGGCGAGTTCGAATTCTGGTTCGCGCTCATCAAGGTGGCGGCAACCATCGCCTTCATGCTCACCGCCGCGGCCTGGGCCTTCGGCCTGACTTCGGGTGGCGTGCCCACGTGGAGCAACCTGGTCAGCGGCGGCGGCTTTGCGCCGCGCGGCGTACTGGCGGTGCTGGCAGGCGTCACCAGCGTATTCTTCGCGATCATGGGCGCGGAGATCACCGTGATCGCGGCCGCCGAATCGCACGAACCCACACGCGCCGTGGCGCGCATGGCCACGTCCGTGATCGCGCGCATCCTGATCTTCTACGTCGGCTCCATTCTGCTGATTGTCACAGTCGTACCCTGGCAGCAGATCGTGCCCGGAAAATCGCCGTTCACGGCCGCGCTGACGGCCATGCACTTCCGCTGGGCGAGCACGGCGATGACCTTCATCATCCTGACGGCGGTACTTTCCTGCCTGAACTCGGCGTACTACATCACCTCGCGCGTGCTGTTTGCGTTGGCGGCGCGGGGCGATGCGCCCGCCGCACTGGTGAAACTGAACCACCGCGGCGTACCGGTGCGCTCGGTGCTGATGGGCAGCGTCGCGGGGCTGGCGGGCATTGCCGCCGCCACGATCTCGCCGCAGGTCGTGTTCGCCTTTCTGGTGAACGCTTCCGGCGCGCTGGTCGTGCTGATCTACATGATCATCGCGGTGGCGCAGATCAAGCTGCGCCGCGCGCGCAGTGCCGCGGAACAAAAGGCGCTGCCGGTGCAGATGTGGCTATACCCCTACGCGAGCTACCTGGCCGTGGCCGGCATGGCCGTGGTGCTGCTGGCGATGGCCAGCACGCCGTCGATGGCCAGCCAGTTCTACACCAGCATGGCAACGGTGACGCTGGCGCTCGCCGCCGCCTGGGTGCATGGGCGGCGCAAGCGCGCCCGGAAGAGCTAGCGCCTGAGGATGCGCAGGTTCCGGAGCGGCGAATCGGGCAGCCGGCCATCGACCGCCGACGCCTGCTGCGCCATGAGCGACCTGGCGAGGCCGGTAGCGGGTACCGGACAACTGCCGCCAGCCATGTAGTTCAGCGCCGCCGCGAGCCTGCCCTCGGCCGGATCGCCCAGCGCATGCGTGAAGTCGTCTGCCACGGAGCAGCCGGGCAGGATCGCGTTGCCAGGCGCCGGCGCGTTTTGCGGCGAGAAGCCATCGGTGTAGTCGCCGAAATTCATGGCATTGACGCCGCGGAACTCGATCGAGAAATAGGTCGTGCCGCAGTTGTCCTGCGGGTAGAAGCCGTAGGGCTTGCCGCAGGTTGTAGACCCGATCTGCACCACGGTGACGCCGATACCTGAAAGACCGTTGATGATCGCCTCGCTTGCCGAGCAGGTGTCGGGCCCGGTGAGTACGAACACGCGCGGCAGATTCAGCGTGGGCAGCGCTTGTCCCCCGGCAAGCAGGTTGGGCGCGAAACCCTGCGATATCGACTCAAAAGGCACCGGCGTGATCGCCTGCGCGGTGACCGGATCCATGGTCGGATACTTGCTGTTGAATTGCGTGACTTCGAAAGTCATGCCGCTCGTCCTGCCCGGCCCGGCAACCATGTAGGCCACCTCGCTGGCGATGTCGAGATAGCCGCCGCCGTTGTAACGGATGTCGAGCACCAGGTCGGTAACACCCGCCGCCTGCAGCGTCGTGAATGCGCTCACCAGCGCCGCCTCGGAAGTGGCCAGGTGATCGTTGAAGAGCATGTAGCCGGTGCTGCCGGTCGCGGTCAGAATCTTTGCGACATTCTGCACCGGATGCGAGGTGATGCTCTCAGGAGTCATGGTCACCGAGCGCGTCGCGCCTCCCGGCTGGTCACGGATGACAAAGGTGTGCGGCATGGTCGTCGAGGGAAACAGGCCCGCGTTGAGCGTGTTGACATCGCTGCCATTGACCAGGTCGACGCCGTCGACGCTGAGCACTTCGGCGCCGCGCGCGAGATTGGCTGGTGCGCCCGCCGCGGGCGACCCCGGTTCGGTATACGCCACCAGCGCCTGCCGCGGTACCCTGGTGCTGATCAGCAGCCACTGCGCACCGTACCCCAGCTGCACGCCGCCCTGTGACAGCGCTTCCCAGTCGGCGGTCGGATAGGTGAAGTGAAACTTGTCCTTCGGCGCTCCGGAAGTAGTCGTCAGGTTGGTCCTGAGCACCTTGAAATACGCATCTGAGCTGGTAAACATCGCAGGATTCTGGTCAGTCACTTCGTTGAACCACAAGTACAGGTCGTTGGTCCAGGAGCGCAGCCAGTTGTTCTCGTCCAGGATCATCCCGGCGCGATCGGGATAGGCCATGTGGCTGAAGGGATCGACGCCCGTGCGCGGCGCGGCGCACTTGTTGGCGAAAGTGGATGCCGACTGGAATACGCCCGATGTCCAGCCCACCGGGGTCATGGTCGTGCCGCTGCCGGCACCACCGCCACAGGCGCTCAAAAGTGACGCACAGAGAGCCAAACCTGTCGTGATCCGCATGTGACGATCTCCCGGTCATTTCGTCGCAGTGGCGGTGCTGCCTGTGCAGACGGCGCAGCCACCCCTCACAGAGCGTTACACCGTACGGATTCGGGCGCAACATACAATCGTCATACGGGCCTGATATCGCGGGCAGCAGTTGCGAGCTAGAATCGGTCGTCTGCATGGGCTGGAGAAAGACATGAGCTGGGTCGATATCGTCGGATTGCTGGCCGTTGTGCAACTGTTTGTCTTTGGTACGTTGGTAGGCCGCGCGCGCGGGATGTACGGGGTTGCTGCTCCCGCGACCACCGGACACCCTGTTTTCGAGCGCTATTACCGCGTGCAGATGAACACGGTAGAGGCCCTGCTGGTGTTCCTCCCGGGTCTTTATCTCGGGGCCAGGTACTGGTCACCAAAATACGCAGCGATCCTGGGCGTGATCTACCTGATCGGCCGGGTTATCTATCTGGTCGCCTATGTCAGCGACCCTAAGAAGCGGAGCCTGGGTTTCAGTTTGAGCATGGTGCCGGCTATCGTGCTGGTCATCGCCGCCCTGGTGGGGGCGATCCGCGCGGCGCTGCAGAGCTGATCAGGGTGCCACTGGCGCCGTATTAAGCCACGTAAGGATCTCTTAATAAGCGTAATATAGCCTCCATTAGTCCCCGCTCACCAGTAGCGGGAGGTCGATGCGGGTGGCGCCATGCGGGTCCTTTTGATCGAAGACGACGCGATGCTGGGCAAGGCGGTGCAGACCGGCCTCGAACAGCAGGGGCATGCGGTCGACTGGGTGAAGGACGGTGTCGCCGGCGAGGCGGCGGCGCTCGCCAGCGAGTACGCGGTCGTGCTGCTCGACCTGGGGCTTCCCCGGCAAAGCGGCATGCAACTGCTCGAGAAACTCCGCCGCGGCGGCTACCAGCAGCCGGTCATCATCATCACCTCGCGCGACGAGATTCCGGAGCGGATCCTGGGCCTCGACGCCGGGGCCGACGACTTCCTGGTCAAACCCTTTGATCTTGACGAACTGGGAGCGCGGCTGCGCGCTGCGGCACGGCGCGCGCGGGGCCGAGCGGTCGCGATTGTCGAACACGGCACGCTGAAGGTGGATCCCGCCTCGCACAGCGTGCGGCGCGGCAACGCGACCATTGCCCTGACCACCCGCGAGTTCGCCCTGTTGCTGCAGTTGCTCGAGCACCGCGGCCGGGTGCAAAGTCGCACGCAACTGCAGGACGCGCTCTATAGTTGGAGCAATGACATCGAGAGCAATGCCGTTGAAGTTCACGTGCATCACCTGCGCCGCAAGCTTGGCCGCGAGCTTATCCGCACGGTGCATGGCCACGGCTACATGATCGATGTTCCGGAGAGCCGCCAAGCCGCCGGCATCGCGGGCTGAAGCCACCGCCGGCGGGTCGGCGCGCGGCCGGCTCCTGCCCCTGACGGTCATCGCCACTTGCGGTCTGATGAGCGTCGGCGCCGCGTTGATATTCTTAGAAGCGCGCGCCAGCAGCCAGCGCCTCTACGACGACTCACTGCGCGAGACGGGCAAGCTGCTGTTGCAGCTGGCGCAGCACGAATTGACCGAACACGGTGGCTCACTCGGAGTCACGCTGCTCGCGACCGAGACCGAGTCTGATCCCGACTCGTTCCGCTTCCAGGTCTGGACCGACGACATGCGCGCGGCCTTGCGCACGGCCGACGCACCGGCGACGCCGTTCATGCCGCTGAACGCCAGCGGTTTTGGCTGGACGCACATCGACGGCACGCCGTGGCGGAGCTTTGCGCTTTGGAACCGCCCGCACACGTTGCAGTTGCAGATCGTCGAGTCGCAGCAGTACCGTCAGGCATTGCCGCGCGCGATCTTCTGGCGGCTGGCGGCCGCGCTGGCATTGCTGCTGCCGATCAGCATCGCCCTGTTGTGGTGGATCATCGCCCGCAGCCTGCGCAGTGTGCGCCAGCTCGAGCGCATGCGTGAGTCGCTGGCCTTCGAACGGCGTTTCACCTCCGACGCGGCACACGAGCTGCGCACACCGCTGGCGGCGATCCGCGCCAACACGCAAGTGATGCAGGGCGCGCGCTCGCCGGAGGAATTCACCACCGCTGCGGTGAACCTGCTGGCCAGCGTCGATCGCAGTGGGCGCCTGATCGAACAGTTGCTCGCGCTCGCCCGGGTCGATGCCAGCGCAAATCTGCCGCAGCGCTTCGAGGTCGTCGACCTGGCGCCGCTGGTGCACGCACAGGTGGCAGAACACGAGCGCTTCGCGGCCCGGCGCCTGGTGGAAATTGAAGCCAGCACCGAACCTGCAAAGATCCGCGGCGACCGCGAGCTGCTCGCCGTGTTGCTGCGCAACCTGGTCGACAATGCCATCCGCTACTCGCGCGCCAATACGCGCGTGGTGATTTCCTGCGATACGCTTGCCGAGAGTGTTGAACTGACAATCAACGACCAAGGCGTAGGCATCGTCCCGGAAGAGCGCACGCGCGTGTTCGAACGCTTCTACCGCGCCAGCGGCACACACGACTACGGGAGTGGCCTGGGCCTGTCAATCGTCAGAAGGATCGCCGACCTGCACGGCGCCAGCATCAACATCAGCACCGGCGCCGGGCAGCGCGGCACCTGCTGCACGCTGCGGTTCCCGATTATCGCTGCCGGTCGGAGCGGGTGATGGCCAGGCGCCGCATCAACCGGACCGAACCCGCTTCAGCGTTCGATCGCCTGCCGCTCAATGCGCTGCGGGTCTTCGAAGCGGTGGCGACGCGGCTGAGTTTCGCGGCGGCGGCCGACTCCCTGCACGTCACGCCGGCGGCCGTAAGCATGCAGATCAAGACACTCGAGGACTACCTGCAGGTGCCACTGTTCCGCCGCGCCGGCCGCGCCATCGAACTGACGCCGGAAGGCTCATTGCTGCTGCCAGGAGTGCGCCGCGGACTCACCGATCTGCAGACCGCGCTGCACGAGCTGCGCCAGAGCCGCTGCGCCGGCACGCTCAATATTTCCACGCTGGCCTCATTCCTGCAGAAGTGGCTCCTGCCGCGCCTGCCACAGCTCCATGATCGCCACGCCGACCTGCAGCTGCGCATCCATACCTCGCGCCAGCCGGTGGATTTTGGCCAGAGCGATTTTCATGGGGCGATCCGCATGGCGATCGGGCCGGCACCAGGCCTGTACAGCGAGAAACTGCTCGACGAGTGGTTCGTGCTGGTCTGCAGCCCCGAGCTGTACCAGCGGCTGGGACCGGTGCGCGACGGCGCGGACCTCAAGCGCTACCCGCTACTGCGCTCTGCCGACGAGCCCTGGCAACTGTGGAACCGGCCGGGCGTGGAGCGCGACTGGAAGGAACACGGCACCGCATTCGACGATTCCGTCGCGGTGCTGACTGCCGCGGAGCAGGGCCAGGGACTGGCCCCGACGCGCTGGTGCCTGGCCGCGGGCGACATCCGGCTCGGACGCCTCGCGCTGGCGAGCCCGCTGGTCCTGCCCTGCCCCCGTTCCTACTATTTCGTGTGCCCCGAGTCGTACCTGGCAATGCCGAAGGTGCAATCGCTCCTGGCGTGGCTGCGCGAGATGGCGCGCGCTTTCGCTGACCCGCCGGGAGCGGCGAGCGCAACGGCGGGCGCGCTCCCGGCGCCGGCCGGCAAAGCCCGGCGCAAGGGTTAGCATGGAACATCGCGCAGTGCGCTCGTTCGTCCGTCGCGCCGGGCGCATGACCGACGCGCAGCAGCGCGCGCTGGTTGAGCTGTGGCCGCGCTTCGGCGTGCCGCCTGGCGACAGCGTGCTGGGCATCGACCTGCTGTACGCCCGCCGCGCGCCCTGCACGCTCGAGATCGGCTTCGGCAACGGCGATCACCTGGCCGCGCGCGCGCAAGCCGAACCGGAGCGCGATTTCCTGGGCATCGAAGTCCATCTGCCGGGCATCGGCCATCTGCTGCGCGCGGCCGCAGCCGCCGAACTCGGGAACCTCCGCGTGATCGAACAGGACGCGGTCGAAGTGCTGCGCAACCGGATCGCGCCGGGCGCGCTCGATGAAGTGCAGATCCTGTTTCCGGACCCCTGGCCCAAGAAGCGCCATCACAAGCGCCGGCTGATCCAGCCGGAATTCGTGGCGCTGGTGGCTTCCCGGCTGCAAACCGGCGGCCGGCTCCACCTGGCGACCGATTGGGCGCCCTATGCCGAGCAGATGCGAGAGGTTCTCGACGCGTGCGAGCTGCTCGCGCCGCTGGGCAGCAGCGACACGGTGGGGCGGGCGGCAACCCGCTTCGAACGGCGCGGCCTGCGCCTTGGGCACGCCGTGAGCGACCTCGCCTACCGGCGCCACGCCTGATGCGG
>JAYUZI010000077.1:0-2903 GCA_043751915.1 Gammaproteobacteria bacterium
CGGGCGTCGTCACGGTCAGCGTCGGCGACGTCGATATGGACGGTGCCGTGCCGGGCGCGGTGCCCGCCGGCCGCTATGTGGAGCTGATGGTGCAGGACACGGGCGCCGGAATGGATACGGCGACGATCGCGCGCATCTTCGAGCCTTTCTACACGACTCGTTCGGTGGGCGAGGGCACCGGGCTCGGCCTGTCAGTAGTTCATGGTATTGCCGAGAGCTTTGGCGCAAGGATACTCGTCACCAGTGCCCCGGGGTTCGGCAGCGTCTTTCGCGTCCTGTTCCCGGCTGCCGCCTAGGCGCCTTTGTTGGATAATGCACGCATGATCGCGAAAAAGAGAGAGCACGCGGCCATCTGGCCAGGGTGGCGTGCGCAACGCGAGGCGCGGCGCTGCCGCGTGGTGCTGGTTGACGATCACGCCGTGGTGCGCGATGGCCTCGCCGCGCTCCTGGCGCTCGAGCCAGACCTCGAAATCGTCGGCTGCACGGGCGATGTTGCCGAGGGGCTGGCGGTGGTGCGCCGCACCCGCCCAGACCTGATCCTGTGCGACCTGAACCTGCCGGGCATGACGGGCGGGCAGGCGGTGCAGGCCCTGTACCGCGAATTTCCCCGCACCGCGATCCTCGTGCTCACGGCGCACGATTCACTCGAATACGTGCGCGCGGCCTTTATCGGCGGCGCCATCGGCTTCGTGTGCAAGGACTCGTCGCGCTCCGAACTGTTGCGGGCGGTGCGCCGCGCGGCCAGCGGGCGGCGTACGGTCTGCGGGAAGGTCTGGGAATCGGTCGTCAGCGATTGGCTCGAGGACGGCGGTCCGCCGCAAGCCCAGGTCGCCACCGACCTGGACAGCGACTCCTCCCGAGTTCTGCGCCTCATTGCGCTCGGTGTGCCTACCCGGCAGATCGCCCAGGAGCTGGGGCGCGGCGTCAAGGCGACCGAGAAGTTCCGCACGGTGCTGATGCGGCGCCTGGGGCTCAGGAGTGCGGCCGGCGTTACCCGCTTTGCCGTCGAGAACCGGCTGGTGAGCAGCCGGGAACTCGACCAGATACTCGCGCCGGGCCACGCATGAAGCGCCTCCTGGTCATCGATGACGAACCCTTCGTCCGCGACGCGCTCAAGCGTGTGCTCGAGGAAGAAGAACTGCAGGTCGATGTGGCGGCCGACGCCGAGACCGCTTTGGTAAAGCTCAACGGGCAAACCTATCACCTCGTGATCCTCGATATCATCATGCCGGGTATGGATGGGGTCGAGCTGATTCGCCGGCTCCGCAGCGAATTTCCGGCGGTGCGCATCATCGCCATTTCGGGCGGTGGTAATTTTGAACTCAGTGGCTATGGGCCCGAGGCCGTGACCACCCGGGCCTACCTGGCCGCGGCCGCGGCCGTGGGCGCCAATGCCGTGCTCGCCAAACCCTTCGAGACCGCGGAGCTCGAAGCGTTGATCAGGCCGCTCCTGAAATGAACCCTGTGCCCGCCGATGGCCTCGAACTCGTTGCCCCGGGAAATCTGCGCGTGCTGCTGGTGGACGAACGCGCGGTGCTGCGCGACGGGCTGCGCGCGTCTCTGAGTTCCGAGGCGGGGGTCCACGTGATCGGTGCCGCGCGTTCCGTGCCGGAGGCGCTGCGCATTGCGGCGCAAACCGATCCACACCTGGTGGTGTCGGACCTGCAGGTGGGCGCACAATCGGTGGCCGACCTGCTCATCGGGCTCGGCAAAGCCAGCGGCAACGCGCGCGTGCTGGTGTTGACCAGCCAGGCGGGTGAAGCGCAGATGCGCCTCGCCATGCTCGCCGGTGCGCGCGCCTACCTGCTCAAGGACGACGGCTACGCGGAACTGCTCGAGGCCCTGCGCGTGGTCGGCGCCGGCCGGCGCTTCTTCAGTGACTCGGTGGAATCGCGGCTCCTGGAGCAATACACGGAGCGCGTGGCCGCGCGCTTCGCCGTGGCCGCCGCGCCGATCACGCCGCGCGAGCGCGAGGTGCTCGCGCGCATCGGCGCCGGACAAACCAACAAGGGCATCGCCAAGGCGCTCCACCTGTCAGTGAAGACCGTGGAGAAGCACCGCTCGAACCTCATGAAGAAACTCGGGCTCCACAACGCCGCGGCGGTCACCGTGTACGCGATCCGCCAGGGCCTGGTGGCCCGCACCGATACCGCCGCCGGCCGCTGAACGGCAGTCCAGCGGCCGGGAGCGGGCGCTTACTTCGCTTGCTTACTTCACTGGCACCATCAGGTGCTGGTAGGGCGTGCCGGCCCACATCACATAGGGCACGGTGGTATCGGGGTCGGCATTCCTTGGGTAGGCGTCATAGAACGCGGCATCGGCGCCGGTGATCATCACGTGCGGCCCGGTCCTGATCCAGTGATCCTTGGCGGAGGGTTTTTGCGAGAACGGATCCGTGTTACTCGCGTCCGTACCGCCGGCAAGCATGTACATGAGGCCGACTTTGTTGGGCGCTGGCGTGGCCTTGGTCATCAAGGCGTGGACCCAGTCCATCGACGCCTTATCGAGGCACATCGCATCCGGTCCCGGCGTGGTCGCCAGATCAGGCATGCAGGTGAAGCCGTTGTTGCCTTCGCGCAGCGTGCGCATGGCGCCCTTGTCGTCCATGGCCATGACGGTGGCGTGTCTTGCGACGCCGGCCGGCGCGGCGGACAGCGCGCTCTTGATCAATCGTGCGTCAGTCATTTTCGGCGCATCGGCGGCGGTCGCGGCCAGCGGCAGTGCCGCCAACGCGAAGACCGCCAGCCAATGACTTGAGCGGAGTTGCTTAGGCATGGGACCCCCAGGAGGTGAGATGAAAGAGGAGGCAGGTATAGCTCGACCGGCAGGGCATGGCAATAGCGGAACAATGAGCGGCTATAATTCCGATCCATGCGGCGCCCGGCCGCGCTCGAAACACTCAA
>JAYUZI010000078.1:0-8441 GCA_043751915.1 Gammaproteobacteria bacterium
CGCGACAAGACCGGTTGGCGTCCGTGGCTGGCCATGGGGGCCGGCTTACTGCTGGGCTTCGCGCTGGCGTTCACGGGCGGCGCGTTTGCCGGGCACGCCGCGCTGCCCACGAGCACGACTGTCGCCCGGTCACGGCAGGATGCCCGGCTGCTCGCCGAGGTCTGGCAACGCGTGCGCGAGAGCTATGTCGATCCCATCGACGATCAACAGCTGCTGTGGCAGGCGGCGCGCGGCCTGGTTGCTTCGCTCGACGAACACTCCGCGTTGCTCGAACCCGATGACTACGCGCGGTTGCAGATGGCGACCAGCGGTGCCTACGCCGGCATCGGCGTCGAGGTCGACGGTGTGGCCGGAGGCCTGCGCGTCGCGCGTTGCCTCGCGGATTCACCGGCCAGGCGTGCGGGCCTGAAAGTTGCTGATCTGATCGTACGCATCAACGATCTGGGCGTCAGCGCCGCGAATATCGATGCCGCCACCGCGCAGTTGCGCGGTCCGCCCGGGAGCGGCGTGCGCCTCGCGGTGCAGCGTGGCCAGGGCGGTGCGCTGCTGGAATTCCGTCTGCTGCGTTCGCAGCTCGAGCTGCCGAGCATCGTCGCGGAAAACGTCGCTCCGGGCTTTGGGTACCTGCGCATCAGCGAATTCACCTACGCCACGGCACCCGAGGTTGCCACCGCCGTGGCGCGGCTCCGGGCATCGGCCGGCGGGCGGTTGCGCGGCCTGATCCTCGACCACGGCACCATCGTCAGCGCGGACGGCCGCTTGCGCGAGGCACGCTTTCGCATCGCCGCCACGCCGGGCGATCTGCTCGACGGCGCGCCGATCGCGGTGCTGGTGAATGGCGGTTCGGCCTCGGCTGCGGAGATACTGGCCGCAGCGCTCCGGCAGAATAACCGGGCGATGCTCATCGGCAGCCGGACCTATGGCAAGGGCACGGTGCAAACCATCATGCCGCTCGCGGACGGCCGCGCGCTCAAGCTCACGACCTCGCGGTATTTCACGCCCTCTGGCGACTCGATCAATGGCATCGGCA
The DNA here is from genome assembly GCA_043751915.1 of Gammaproteobacteria bacterium. Lineage (GTDB taxonomy): Bacteria > Pseudomonadota > Gammaproteobacteria > Steroidobacterales > Steroidobacteraceae > FEN-1191. The sequence goes on from JAYUZI010000078.1 coordinate 1,031, forward strand.
TCCTCCCGGATCGCGTGCTGGGCAACGCGGGGCCAGCCCCGGCGGCGCCCGATGCGGTGAATCGCGCGCCGACGCTCGCGCGCCGCGACGCCCCGGTGGCCGTGGCGCTTGCCGAATTGCGCGGCGGTTCGCCGCTGCGCGCTTTCCAGCATTACTAGCCCTGGCCGATGGCGACCCTGCAATTTCTCGCCGACGTGGTGCTGCACCTCGACCACCATCTGGTCGAGCTGCTGGCGCGCTACGACGTGTGGATCTACGCGCTGCTGTTCGCGGTCATCTTTTGCGAAACGGGCCTCGTGGTCACGCCGTTCCTGCCGGGTGATTCACTGTTGTTTGGCGCCGGTGCGCTCACTGCCATCGACAGCAGCGGCACGCTCCGCCTGCCCTGGCTCCTGCTGCTGCTGGCCGCTGCCGCCATCGCCGGCAATAGCTTCAATTACTGGCTGGGTTGGCGCATTGGGCGACGCGCCTTCGACGGCCGCAGCCGCCTGTTCCGCGTCGAGCACCTGCGGCGGGCAGAAGCATTCTTTCTGCGGCATGGTGGCCTGGCGATCGTGCTGTCGCGCTTCATGCCGATCGTGCGCACCTTCACGCCCTTCGTCGCCGGTGTCAGCCGCATGAGTCCGGCACGCTACCAGCTCTACAACGTCATGGGCGGCTGCGCCTGGGTCAGCCTCCTCTTGTGCGGCGGATTCGTGTTTGGCAATCTCCCGGTGGTGAAGAATAATTTTGGCCTGGTAACGCTGCTGATCATCGCGGTCTCGCTCGCGCCGCTCCTGTGGGTGCTGTGGCGAGAGGGTAGTGCCGGCTCCGGCGGCAAGGGTGAGCGGCATGGCTGAGCGCACGCGCGGCTACGCACACCGCGTTGATGTGCGGGCACCGGTCGAAATGGTGTGGCGCGGCCTGGTCGAGCCGCAGCTGCTCTCGCTTTGGTACGGACCGGGCGCGCGCGTCAGTCCGAAGGCCGGCGGCAGCTATTTCGTGCGCGCCGACCGGGACCTGGAGCGCGAGGCGCACATCGACGTGTTCGAGCCAGCGCGCCGGCTGCGCCTCATCTATATGCCGCCGCGCGATCTGCCGGAGAACGAAGCCGTGATGGTCGACGATTTCATCCTTGACACTGAACAGGACATGGCCGTACTGCGACTCCTGGGTTCCGGGTTTCCGATGGATGAAAGCTGGGATCCGTACTACCAGCGACTGCGCAGCGGCTGGGCGCAGGCGCTGGCGCGACTGAAAGTGCTGACCGAGAAGCAGGCAAGAGACCAGGCGAAGAGCGCATGAGCCGGTTTATTCTGCGGGCCGCGGTCGCGGCCCTGGGGCTGTGGCTCGCGAGCCAGTGGGTCGAAGGGTTTCAGTTTGCAGATCAGAACACGCTGATCATCGCGGCCGTGCTGCTCGGCGTGGTCAATGCGCTGGTGCGCCCGCTGGTGCTGCTGTTGACGCTGCCGTTGACGCTCGCGAGCCTCGGGCTGTTCGTATTCGTCGTCAACGCCGGCATGCTGGCGTTGGTGGCGCGGCTCCTGCCTGGCTTCACTCTCGGCGGCTTTCGCGCGGCGTTTTTCGGCGCGATCGTGGTGGGCCTGGCCGGCTGGGTAGGCTCCTGGTTCATCGGCCCGCGCCCGCGCGTGGCGGTCGTGATCCAGCGCGGCCCCGGTCCGCCGCGCGGTCCTCCGCCAGGGCTGTAACCGCGGGGTTCGGCGACCGCTAGCTGCGCAGCCGCGCCGCCCAGCGATACAGCAGGAAAGTCACCAGCACGAAGGCGCCGCCGCCGATCAGCTCGGCGGGTCTGCCGGCGAAGGCATCGCCGACCAACGCCAGGGGAAAATCCTTGCCCGAAAACGCGACGAAAGCCGCGATCACCACGCCCACCAGCCCCTCGCCGACGATCATGCCCGAGGCCAGCAGCACGCCGAGCTGCCTGGTGGCTGCCGCGCGCGGCCCGCGCGCTGCGCGGCGATCGAAATACCAACCGGCGAGGGCACCAACCACGACCATCAGCGTGCTCTGCGTCGGCAGGTAGATTCCCAGGCCGACCGCGAGTGGTGAAAGGTGCGCGGATTTGGAAAAGCGGCGCAGCGTTTCGTCGGCGGCGATGACGAGTACGCCGACCAGGGCGCCGATCTTGATCAAACTCCAGTCGACGTTGTTCTGGATCACGCCCTGCGCGAGCGCCGAGATCAGGCCGGCTTGCGGCGCCGGCAGCGGGTGCTCGCGCACCGGCCCCGGCGCGCCGGCAAAGCCGTAGGCGTGGTTGAGCAGGTCGAGGATCGGCGGAATGATCGCCGCGCCGGCGATCACGCCGATCACCAGCGCAACCTGCTGCTTCCACGGCGTCGCATCGACGAGCTGGCCGGTCTTGAGATCCTGCAGATTGTTGTTGGCGATGGTCGCGACCGCGAACACCACGGCGGTGACAAACAGCGCGTAGGCCACCAGCGACTTCTGGCCGCTGGCGGGCACGCCGGCGCGCACGCCCAACACCAGCAGGAGCGCGGCGCCGATCACCACCAGGATGCCGATGCCGGAGAGCGGGCTGTTCGACGAGCCGATGAGACCGGCCATATAGCCGCAGACCGTGGAGACGAAGAAACTCATCAGCGCGATGTACACGAGACCGCCGGCCACCAGCACCAGCATGTGATCGCCCAGACCACTGGTGGCGCTAAAATCCGCGAGCAACCAGCCGATCGGTGCCATGCACACCAGCGAGATCAATGCGACCCAGCCGATCGGAATATCCTGTTCGGTGCGCGGTAGCAGCGCGGCGTTTCCGGCCGCGCGTGCGCGCGAGGCGGCCATCGCGGAGCGCAGCCCCGCGGCGACCGGCTTGATGAGCTTTGCCAGCGTCCAGACCGCCGCGACGCCGATGGTTCCGGCGCCGACGAAGCGCACCTGATGGCTCCAGGTGGTCTGCGCCAGGTGCGCCACCGAGTCGGAATTCGCCGCCAGCGCCGAAAAATGCGGTACACCCCAGACCCAGCCGATGAGTGCACCCACCAACATGGCGAGACCGACCCACAATCCAACCAGGTGTCCCACCGCGAACAGCGCAAAGGAAAGCAGGAAGTCGAAACCGGTGACGCCGCGCTCGCCGACGCGGAAATAGCGCACCACATCGCTGGCGAAGACGCGCGTCGCGACGATCACCGCAAAGGTGGCGGCAACCACCGAACCCCACACCACCGCACGCAGCCCGTCGCGGCTCTCCTCGACTGCCGCCGCATCAGCGTGCTCGCCGCCGCCGACCTTCAGCACTTCCGCACATGCCACGCCTTCCGGATAGGGCAGGTCCGACTGCGTGACCAGCGCGCGCCGCAATGGAATCGAATACATGACACCGAGGATCCCGCCCAGCGCACAGATCGCGCACGACACCCAGTACGGGAAACCCGTCCACCAGCCGATCATCACCAGGCCCGGCAGCACGAAAATGATCGCGGAAAGCGTGCCGGCCGCCGAGGCGATCGTCTGCACGATATTGTTCTCCTGGACGGTCATGCCCTTGAAGCCGCGCAGCACCGCCATCGAGATTACCGCCGCCGGGATCGAGGTGGCGAAGGTAAGCCCGGCCTTGAGGCCGAAGTAGACGTTGGCCGCGGTGAACAGCACCGTGATCAGTACGCCAAGGATCAGGCCACGGACCGTGAGTTCGGCGCGCGCGACCGGCGCTGTTGCAGAAGAGTTGACCACTCTCATTCCCCTTGCGGCGCTTCTGGCCCTTCTGATGTTTTTGTCTTTGCGCGGCTGCGCGCCATCAGGCGCGCCATGAGAATGCCGCCTTCGTAGAGCAGGTACATGGGCACGGCCATCACGGTCTGCGAGATGGCGTCGGGCGGAGTCAGTATGGCCGCAATGATGAACACCGCGATCAGCACGTAGCCGCGGATCCGGGTCAGCTTCTCGAGCGGCACCAGCCCCATCATCACCAGCAGCACCACCGCGACCGGCACTTCGAAGGCGATGCCGAAGGAGAACATCAACATCAGCACGAATTCCATGTACATGGAGATATCGGCCATCATCTGCACGCCGCGCGGGGTCGTGTTCACGAAGAAACTGAAGATCAGCGGGAAGACGATGAAGTAGGCGAAGGCCACGCCGACGTAGAACAGGATCACCGCCGAGACCAGCAATGGCACCGCAAAGCCCTTCTCATGGCGGTAGAGCCCGGGCGCAATGAAGGCCCACAGCTCGTAGAGGATGTAGGGCATCGTCAGCACCAGCGCGGCGACGAAGGCGAGCTTGAGCGGCGTGGTGAAAGGCGCCGTGATGCTGGTGGAGATCAGCATGCTGTGCTCGGGCAACTGTTGCAGGAGCGGGTGGGAGAGCCATTCGAACAGCTGATTCGAATAGAAGGCGCAGGGAATGAACACCAAAATCACCGCGATGAAGGCACGCATCAGGCGCGTGCGCAGCTCGAGCAGGTGCGAGATCAGCGTGCCCTCGAGGAGCGGTTCACTCTCGCCGGTCATGCGGCGCGATGTCTGGCGTTGGTGTGGGCGTTGCGGTTGGTGCGGCTGGCGCAGGCGGTGAATGCGCAGTGGGCGGCGGCGTATGCAGGTCCACCTTGAGGCCGTCGGCTTCCGATTCCAGCTGATCGCGGAACTGCCGGGCCATGGCACGCGCACGTCCGGCCCAGCGGCCGATGGTACGTGCCACCTGCGGGAGCTTATCGGGGCCCAGCACCACCAGCGCCAGGCCGAAGATCAGCAGGACCTCCGAAAAGCCGATATCGAACATCGCGAGCGGCGGCGGCTACGCGCGCGGATCGTCCCGGCGCGGCGCATTGGCGGCGGGGGCGGCCTCGGGGAATTCGGCATCCTTGCCCGTTGCCGGCAGTTGTTTCTGGGCCAGTTGCTCTTCCTGGTCGCCATCGTTCATCGACTTCTTGAAACCGCGGACCGCGGCGCCCAGGTCGGAGCCGATGGTGCGCAGCTTCTTGGTGCCGAATACCAGCAGTACGACCACCAGGATGATCAGCAGGTGACGGGGTGAAAACAGATCCATAACGTCCTCCGGGACCGGGCCTCAGAATGTCTGACCTACGATAATAGGCGAACTTCGGTCCCGGCTGATATTGCGCAGCGGAGACTCTGCCGTGCAGGTCACGCTTTTGGACCCGATTCCAGCCAGAAAGTCACCGGACCGTCGTTGGTCAGGGACACCTCCATATGGGCGCCGAACTCGCCGGCGGCCACTTTCGGATGCGCCGCCCGGGCGGCCGCCAGGAGCTGTTCGAACAGCTCGCGCGCCAGCGCCGGTTCGGCCGCCGTCGAAAAGCCCGGGCGGGTGCCCGAGGAAGTGTCGGCGGCCAGGGTGAACTGGGGCACTAACAACAGGCCGCCAGCGGTGTCGCGGAGCGAACGGTTCATGCGTCCGGCGTCGTCCGTGAACACGCGGTAGTCGAGGAGCCGCTCGAGGAGCCGCGTCGCCTGGGCTGGCCCGTCGGCACGCGCGACGCCGATCAGGGCCAGCAGCCCCGCGCCGATCGCGCCGCAGACGCGGCCGTCGACCGTGACCCGGGCCGTGCTCACGCGTTGGATGAGGGCGATCATGCAGTAGCAAATCCGCTGGTGAATCCGTACACTTTGCCGCCATTTTACGGCGCAGCGCGCCGGCCTTGTTGCGGAGTCCGATTATGCCTTCGATGTCGAATCAGTGGATCAAGCTCGTGGGTAGCGCGCTGGTCGCTGTGGCGCTGGCCGGTACCGCCCAGGCCGCCGGCAATGCGCAGCGCGGCAAGCAGATCGGCTATACCTGCCTTGGCTGCCACGGCATCGAGAACTACAAGAACGTCTATCCGAATTACAGCGTGCCCAAACTGGTCGGCCAGCACCCGGAATACATTGTCGCGGCGCTCAAGAGCTACCGCGGCAAGCAGCGTTCGCACGGCACCATGTACGCCCAGGCCAGCTCGCTCAGCGACCAGGACATGGAAGACGTCGCTGTCTACCTGGCCAGTGCCGTGCTGCCGGCCGGCGCGACACCTGCTGGCACGGCCCCCGCTAAGGTCACGGAGCTGTGCTCCGCCTGCCACGGGGCCAATGGCGTCGGCATCACCGGCGACTATCCCACGCTCGCCGGCCAGCACCCGGACTACATCTCGCGGGCGCTGGTCGAATACCAGAAGGGCGATCGCAAGAACCCCATCATGGGCCCGTTCGCCAGCCAGCTCTCGGCTGCCGATATAAAGGCCATCGCCGATTACTACGGCGCGCAGCGGCCCGCACTCAAGACGGTGTTGCGCCCGAACTGGCTGTGACCGAGCGGCGCGCCAGCGCCGGATCTACCCGCCCAGTCGTGCCTGAAGAAACTGCGCGATCACGCGTTGTGCGGCCTGTTGCGCACTCTCGCCCGACAGCGTGGCCGCGGATTCTGGCGGCGCGATGAACCAGCTCTCGACGCCTGCGCTGCGCAGTCGCCACAGCAGCTGCTCGGCCGAGCCGGCGTCCAGCGGCGGCATTTCCAGGCCCCGCACCAGTAACACCGGCGAGCGGATCGCCATGATCTGCGTGCTCGTTGCCGGGCCGTCAATGTCGACGGCGGCCCGCAGGCGGTCGCCGTACAGTCCCAGCGCAGTGAGGGCCAGCGTGCCGCCGCTCCCGCGTCCCTGCAGCGCCACGCGATCGCGCCGCAAGTCGGGCTGCGCGCCGAGCCAGGCAAGCAGCGCGCCCATGTCGAGCGCGCCGGCGTCGCCCGAGCGCAATGCAGGCGCGACGACTGCCGCGCCGAGCTCGTTGACGCAGTACTGCACGAAGGGATCGAGCTGCGGACGCGTTTGCGTGCCGGCGTCGCTGAGCAAGACGAATACCGGCCATGGGCCGGCCGTGCGCGGGCGATAGATCAGTGCGGTGAGCAGGCGCGGGCGGTCGCCGCTGCGATCCCAGGTCGGGAAGCGCACGGTCTGTGGCGCGGCCAGTTGCGCGGCGCTGAATTCACCGAGCCTGCTGTTGGTCCAGCGCGTACTGGTCGCGGTGCTGACGTCGTAGACGTATACGTCGCGCGGCGCGGCACTGGCGGCGAGCTCGATTGCGAGGCGCGCACCGTTGCGATCGAAGCGCAGCGCGTCCACCACGCCGGCAGGCAAGCTCGCCAGGTTCGAGAGCTGCGCGCTCTGCCGGTCGAACAGCCCTAAGCGACTGTAGCCGGATTCATTCCAGCTGATCGCCACCAGGCGGTTCCCGGCGTTGACGTCGAAATGCTCGACCTCCATGCCGGGCGCGGTCGCAACGGTTTCCAGTTTGTCCGCGTAGAAATCCACGTAACGGAGCTGCGCGTGATCGCTGTCGCGATCGCTGATGAAATAGAGCCCGCGGCCGTCGTTCGTCAGGCGCGCTTCGCCGATGTGGCCGTAGCCTGGCGAGCGTTCGCCCGGCGCGTCGACACGGCGCAGCGCACCGGTGTCGAC
>JAYUZI010000079.1:0-2743 GCA_043751915.1 Gammaproteobacteria bacterium
GCGCGTTTCGATGTCGCGCTGGCGGCGGCCCTGCCGCAGTATTCGCGCGCGCGGCTGCAGCGCTGGATCAGATCGGGCGCAGCGCTCCTCGACGGCCGCACGGTGCAGCCACGCGCGCGTCTGGCGGGCGGCGAGCGGGTGCGCGTGCAGGCTGAATTCACGGCTGACACGACCGTGGGGCCCGAGGCCATCGCGCTGCGCCTCGTCTATGAAGACGAGGCCTTCCTGGTCGTTGACAAGCCCGCCGGGCTGGTGGTGCACCCGGGCGCTGGTAACGCCGCGCACACGCTGCAGAACGCGCTGCTGGCGCACGATCCGGCCCTGGCGCTGGTGCCGCGGGCCGGGCTGATCCATCGGCTGGACAAGGACACGAGCGGCCTGCTGGTGGTGGCACGCACGCCCGAGACCCACCACGCGCTGGTGGCGATGCTCCAGGAACGTGCCATCGCGCGCGGCTACCTGGCGCTCGTCTTCGGCGCGCCGACGGCCGGCGCCACCATCGATGAGCCGATCGGCCGGCATCGTTCGGTGCGCACGCGCATGGCGGTGCGCCGTGACGGCCGCGAGGCCGTGACGCACTATCGGATCGAGGAGCGCTTTCGCGGCCTGACACTCCTGCGGGTACAGCTCGAGACCGGGCGCACGCACCAGATCCGGGTGCATCTCGCCCACATCGGTCTGCCGATCGTCGGCGACCCGGTGTACGGGGGGCGGCGCCGGCAGATCGCAGGCGCACGGGAGGAGCTGCAGTCCGCGCTGCGCCGCTTCCGCCGCCAGGCCCTGCACGCGCAGCGGCTCGCGCTCGACCATCCCCTGACCGGGCGTCACCACACCTTTGAAGCGCCGCTCCCGGCCGATTTCAGTGAGCTCCTGGCTGCGCTGCGGATCGGCGCCGGGGAAGACGAGGCGTGAGCGTCGGGTTCCTGGCAGCCGACTGGCTGGCACCGCCGGGGGTGCGCGCTGGCTGCACGCTGCGCAGCGGCGGGGTGAGTGCGGCTCGATACGCGAGCCTCAATCTGGGCACTCACGTGGGCGACGAGCCTGCAGCGGTGGCGGAGAACCGGCGGCGCGTGCGCGTCGCGCTGCGGCTGCCGGCCGAGCCGCTCTGGCTGCAGCAGGAACACGGCGTCCGGGTCATCGACGCTGACTTGTGCGGAAACCCGGGCCCGGCAGACGGCGCGGTCACGCGCCAGGGTGTGCGCGTGCTGGCGATACTGGTGGCCGATTGCATGCCGGTGCTGTTGGCGAGCCAGGACGGTTCGGTGCTCGGCGCGGCGCACGCGGGCTGGCGCGGGCTCGCCGCCGGCGTGCTCGAAGCGACCGTGGCCGCGATGCGTGTCGATCCGCACGCTCTGCGCGCCTGGGTTGGCCCTGCCATCGGCCCTGACCACTTCGAAGTTGGCGATGAAGTGCGCGCCGCCTTTGTGGCGCACGATGAGCGTGCCACTACGGCGTTCAAGGCCAATGCCCGCGGCCGCTGGCAATGCAACCTGGATCTGTTGGCGCGCCAGCGCCTCGGCGCGCTCGGCGTGGAGCACGTCACCGGCGCCGCTATGTGCACCTACACGCAGTCCGCGCAGTGTTTTTCCTACCGGCGCGACGGCGGTACCGGCCGCATGGCGGCGCTGATCTGGCGCGCGAGCGTCGTGCGCTGACGCGCATGCTAGAGTGAAAGGCCCATGCCAATACTGATCTGGATCCTGCTCGCGACGTTGTTCGGCGGCCTGCTCAGTGCCGCGCTGGCCAGCCTGTTCCTGCTGTTCCCGGAGGCGCGCCGCGCGCGGCTCCTGCCGCACCTGATCAGTTTCGCCACCGGCGCCATGCTGGCGGCCGCGCTCCTCGGGCTCCTGCCCGAGGCGGTCGCGGAAGTGGGGCCGGACCGGGTGCAGGGGATCGGCGCTGCGCTCCTGGGCGGCATCGCGCTGTTCTTCGTGCTCGAGAAATTCGTGCTCTGGCGCCACTGCCACACCGAGGATTGCGAGAGCCACCAGGTGCCCCAGAGCCAGCACCGCGATCGCGCCGCAGGCTGGATTGTGCTGATCGGCGATGGGGTGCACAACGGCTTCGATGGCGTGCTGATCGCCGCGGCTTTCCTTACGGACATGCGCCTCGGCATCGTGACGACAATTGCCATCACGGCCCACGAGATTCCGCAGGAGCTGGGCGATCTGGCCGTGCTCCTGCATGCCGGCATGAAGCCGGCGCGGGCGCTGTTCTTCAATACGGTGAGCAGCCTGACCTCGATTATCGGTGGCCTGGCGGGCTACTACGCCCTACGGGGTACGCTCGAGGTGTTGCCGTACGCGATTTCGGTAGCCGCGGCCTCGCTGATCTATGTGGCCGTGGCGGACCTGATTCCGGGCCTGCACCGGCGGGTGGACCCGGCCGGGAGCGTCATGCAGGTGGTGCTGATCCTGGCCGGAATCGCCGCAATCTGGGCTGCGGAAACCGTCCTCGGCGCTTGAATTTGCCCCCTGGCGGCCCCAAGACTGGCACGACCGATAGCTGACACATAGGGCCGAGCCGCAATGCGCATGGAAAAGCTGACGACCCATTTTCAGGCGGCACTGGCCGACGCACAATCGCTATGCGCCGGGCGCGATCATCAGTTCATCGAGCCGGCCCATGTGCTGCTGGCGATGCTCGATTCCCAGGGCGGCAGTGTCGCGCCGCTCCTGCTCAAGGCGGGTGCCGACGTCAACAAGCTGCGCTCGCTGCTCGGCGCTGCACTCGAGCGGTTGCC
>JAYUZI010000080.1:0-6337 GCA_043751915.1 Gammaproteobacteria bacterium
CGGCTCCGGCTCGGCGCATCCGCTGCGCGCCGAGGTGCTGGCCTCGCAGCACAACGACTGGCGCGCAGTCGTCACGGCGCTGCTGGGCCCGGTGCCTGGCAGCAGACCGATCTGGTACCAGAAGCACATGACCCATCACATGCTGGGCAGCATTGGCCGCGAATGGATGCGCCACGTGCGCAACGCCTTCCTGATCCGTGATCCGCTGGCCGTGCTCGGCTCGTACGTGCGTATTCAGGAGCGCGGCGAACCCGATCTGGCCGATATCGGCATCGTGCAGCAGCGGGAACTGTTCGAACGCGAGGCGGATCGACTGGGTGCGGCGCCGCTGGTGATCGAGGGGGTTGATGTGCTCGCAGACCCGCCACGCATGCTGGCGCGGCTGTGTGCGGGGCTGGGTATCCCCTTTGCCAGCGCCATGCTGAACTGGCCCAGCGGACGGCGGGACACCGACGGCGTCTGGGCGCCGGCGTGGTATGAATCCGTAGAGCGTTCGACGGGCTTCGCGGCGCCCGCGAACCACCCTGCCGTGGCGCTGCCCGACCGGCTGCGGCGAATCGCGGACGAGGCGCGCCCCCACTATGAAGCCCTGGCAAAGCATCGGCTGGACGCAGGCGCGGTATAATTACCTATCGCACTGCCGGGTATCCTTATGAACACATTCGACGCCAACACAACGGCCGAAACGCCGGCACGGAACACCTACGATTCCGAGGTCCCACCGAACCTGCTGGAATTCATGCTCAAGAGCTGGAATCCGAAGGGCCGCCGGCTCCCGAAGGTCATCCGCAACGCGGCCAGCTTCCGCAAGCGCCGTGAGCGGCTTTCGCAGCGTTTCCCCGGCGAGCTGCTGGTCATTCCCACCGGCCATCGCAAGGTGCGAGCCAATGACACCTACTATGTCTTTCGCCCGGGCACTGATTTTTATTACCTGAGCGGCGCGTTCGAACCCGACTGTGTGCTGGTCATGCTGCCTCACGGCAAGACACACGAACACCTGCTGTTCGTCGAACCCAACCCGGGCAAGACAGACGCGAGCTTCTTCACCGACCGCAACAGGGGCGAGCTATGGGAAGGCCCGCGCTTGGGCGTGCCGGAAAGCGAGACTCGCTACGCCATCGCCTGCCGGCCGCTGGCTGAGCTGGCATCGACGCTCAAAGCGGCCGCGGCGCTCCCCAATGCGAAACGGCGCGTGCTGCGTGGCTTCTCGGCCGCTACCGAGAGCATGCTCGGCACGGACAGCGGGGAGCAGCCGCCGCGCGACCAGGAAATGGCGGCGTTCCTCTCCGAAATGCGGCTCATCAAGGACGCGGGCGAAGTGCTGGCGCTGCGCAGCGCCATCGCGGCCACCAAACGTGGTTTTGAGGACGTGATCGCGCGCCTGAAGACCGCGAAGAGCGAGCGCGAACTCGAGGGCGTGTTCTGGACGCGCGCGCGGATGGAAGGGAACGACGTGGGCTACACCTCGATCGTGGCTTCCGGAGCACACGCCTGCACGCTGCACTGGAAACACAACGACGGCGCGATCCGCAAGGGTGATCTGCTGTTGCTCGACGCCGGCATCGAAGGCCACTCGCTGTACACGGCGGACGTCACCCGCACGCTGCCGATATCCGGCAAGTTCACGCGCGAGCAGCGCGCGGTCTACGCGATCGTGCTCGAGGCGCAGCGCGCAGCGCTCAAGATCGTCAGACCCGGGAACGACTTCATGGCGCCCAACAAGGCGGCGATGCGGGTGCTCGCACATGGCCTGGAGCGCCTCGGCATCCTGCCGATGAGCGCCGCCGAAGCGCTGCGCGATGAAAACCAGTTCTATCGCCGTTACTCGCTGCACAACGTCAGCCACATGCTCGGCCTCGACGTCCACGACTGCGCGCAGGCGCGCGCCGAGAACTACAAGTACGGCAAGATGCTGCCCGGCATGGTCCTGACCATTGAGCCCGGTCTGTACTTCCAGGCCGACGATCTCACCGTGCCGGCAAAATATCGCGGTATCGGTGTGCGCATCGAGGACGACATCCTGGTCACTGCCACCGGAAGCCGGAATCTCTCCTCCAGCCTGCCGCGCGAGCCCGACGCCGTGGAAGCGTGGATGCGCCAGGTCTGGAAGAGCCGCTGAGGCCCAAATCGCCTTGGATGGATGGTGAAGAGAAGAACCCTGCTGCGGTCCATGGCAATGCTGCCGCTTCTGTCCGGCGGCTTTGCTGGCCTGCTTGGTCTTGGAAGGGCCGCGATGGCGGCCACAATGCGTACCCGACAGCGCGTCCGACCCACCGATTCGGCGTGGCCGAGCGATGCAAGCTGGATAAGACTGCGAGACGAGGTGGGCGGCAACCTGATTGAAGTGCATGCTTTGTTCGGACCGTGCCAGGCGGAACCGATTGGCGCGGCCTGCCTCGGCGCGCTCGGGAATATCGGCAACCCCTGCTGGATTGGCGACCAGGCCGCGGGCACGGAGGTTTCCGGGTGGCTCGGCGCCTGGACGCCGGCACCGAGCGCCTACGCATTGAAAGCGCGCAACGCGGCCGACGTCGCCGCTGGCGTCAATTTCGCGCGGAACAACAATCTGCGACTCGTCATCAAAGGTGGCGGCCACAGCTACCTGGGTACTTCGAATGCGCCGGACTCCTTGCTCATATGGACCCGCGCAATGAACGAGGTCACCCTACGCGATGCCTTCGTTGGTACAGGCTGCGCGGGTCGCTTCGCGCCCGTGCCCGCCGTCAGCGTCGAGGCGGGTGCGGTATGGATCGACGTCTACAATGCCGTAACAACGGCGGGCGGCCGCTACGTGCAGGGTGGCAGCTGCGCGACCGTGGGCGTCGCGGGCCTGATCCAGAGCGGCGGGTTCAATTCCTTCTCGAAGGGTTTCGGCTCGGCGGCCGCGGGGCTTCTCGAAGCCGAAATCGTCACCGCCGATGGCCAGATACGCGTGGTCAATGCCGGTACCGAGCCGGACCTGTTCTGGGCGATCAAAGGCGGCGGCGGCGGAACCTTCGGCGTCGTCACCCGGGTCACGCTGCGTACGCACGATCTACCGGAGTATTTCGGCTACGCCGGCGGAACGATCAAGGCGAAATCAGACGCGGCATTCATGCACCTGATCACGCATTTCATCAGATTCTATCGCGAGCAGCTGTTCAATCCGCACTGGGGCGAGCATGTTCATTTCGGCCCGGACAACACTCTCGAGATATCGATGGTGAGCCAGGGCCTCGACGACGCGCAGGTGGGTGCGGCGTGGCGGCCGTTCTTTGATTGGGTGCGCGCTGCGCCCGCGGATTTTTCCGTAGTGTCGCCGCTGCGCTCGGGCGCCTGGGACTCGCGGCATTGGTGGGACACCGCGGGGGACTCCTGGATCCGGGACACGCGCGAGGGCGCCCCCGCGCACCGTGGCTGGAACAAAGGCGACCAGGGGGAAGTTGGCGTATTCCTCCATGGCTACGACTCGCTTTGGCTGCCCGCCACGCTGTTGCATGCAAGCCGTGAAAAACACCTGGTCGACGCGCTGTTCGCGGCCAGTCGCCACAAGCTGGTGCGCCTGCATATCGGCAAGGGACTCGCCGGCGCGCCGCCAGAAGTGCTGGCGGCAGCACGCGCGACAGCCACCAATCCCGCGGTGCTCGATGCCTTTGCGCTGGCCATCATCGCTGACGGTCAGGGGCCCAACTATCCGGGCCTCGCTCGCCCGGCGCCGGACCTGGTTGCGGCCCGGAAGGACGCCCAGGACATTGACCTTGCGAGTGCGCAACTGCGCAGGATCGCTCCGCACGCGGGTTCCTACCTATCGGAGAGCAACTACTTCAATCGATCCTGGCAGCAAGACTATTGGGGTAAGCACTATCCGCGGCTGCGGGCCATCAAGGCAAAATACGATCCCGGCGGACTGTTCTGCGTCCACCATGGTGTCGGCAGTGAAGACTGGAGCGCGGACGGCTTTGTACGTCTTGCGCACTGAGATTCTGGCGAGTGGCCGCAGCCCGTCCCGTCGGAAAGGCGGGACCCACAGCCCTTGCTTAAGATAGCATCGCGCAAATTATCGAACACCGGCGAACCACGCTCGTGTATTCGCCGAGCGTCTGCTAGGCGCTATTCCTGCTGCTCGTCCACGTACAGACGTGGTGGACTATTTTCGGCCTCCGCAGCCATATGTCCTGGACCTTCCTTGAGTTCGCGGTAGTGCTGCTGCAACCCATTACACTCTATACTTGGCTGGTGCTGGGCGCTGCGCCGGACAAGATGAAGACTTGGAAATCCAACATTCGCCCCCTACTGCACTGCATAGATTCTTCGTGAGTGATCTGTTTCTTTACGCCATCACCGTGCTCATCTGGGGCTCGACGTGGTTCGTCATTACCTTGCAGCTGGGCGTGGTGCCGCCGGCCGTGTCGGTCATGTGGCGATTTCTGGCAGCGGCGGTGATTCTGCTCGGTTTCGCGCTGTTGCGCCGCCTGCCGCTGCGCTTCGGCTGGCGCGATCACCTATGGCTGGCGCTGCAAGGCCTGCTGCTGTTCTGCCTCAACTACGTTGGCTTCTATGTTTCCGAACAGTATCTTGCTTCGGGGCTGGTCGCGGTAATCTGTTCGATGTTGACGATCGGCAATATCGTCGGCATGCGGGTGTTCTTCAAGGTACACACCCACGCGCTCAACCTGGTCGGCGCGCTGATCGGCGTCGCCGGCGTCGGCTTACTGTTCTGGCCCGAACTGCAGGCCCTGTCGGCCACGAGTGCCACCACCACGGGCGTAATCTGGGCGCTCGGCGCGACGGCCAGCGCCTCGCTCGGCAACATGGTCGCGACGCGCAACCACCGCCGGCACCTGCCGGTGCCGCAGGTCAACGCCTGGTCGATGCTGTACGGCGCCCTCATCACCGGCGCGGCGGCACTGGCGCTCGGCCAGCCGTTTACATTCGACTGGTCCTGGCGCTACGTCACCTCGCTCGCCTACCTGGCGCTGTTCGGGTCGGTGCTGGCCTTCGGCGCCTACCTGACACTGATGAAGCGCATCGGCGCCGGCCGTGCGGGGTACACGATGGTCGCTATCCCGGTCGTTGCGCTGTTGATATCGACAGTGCTTGAACACCTGCAATGGACCGCTAATTTGTGGATCGGTGTGGGCTTGTGCCTGGCCGGAAACGTGCTGGTGCTGCGGCGCAGTCCGGCGTAGCAGCCGGCATGGGCCGCGCGGCGGCTAGAAATCCGTGGCGAGCGTCAGCAACAGGCGCCGCCCCGGTTCCGGCAGCACTATGCCAGCCGGCTGCAGCCGCAGGTCCGTGGCATCATTCACGTCCTCGGCGTCGAGCCGCGCCACGCTGGTGTGACCGAACAGCGCCAGCCGGTAGCGTGCCGTGAACGACAGCATCGAGTAGGGTGGCAGGTCACCTTGCAGGGTCGGGCGCGTCGAGACCCAGTTCCAGCGCATACCGAGCGACCACGGTCCCCAGCGCGGCGGGGCATAGTCGATGTCGGCGTCGAGCCGAAGCGGGATGACCCCTAGCGCGATCCCGCCATTCGGATCCACCACACCGGGGCCAAGCTGCACGCCGGGACGCAGCCAGACGCCGCCCAGCACCGCGGTGAGGCCGCTTTTGCCGCTTATCGTGGCGGAAGTTTCGACGCCGCTATGGCGGATCTGGCCCAACTGTCCGTAGTTTCCTGCACCGTCAAGGTTGAAGTAGGCCTTCTGTATCTTGAACACACCGGCCACGATCTGCACACCCGGGCGCGGGGTGAGACTCAAACCAGCGTCCACCTGCCAGGTCGCGGTCGCCGGCGCGGTCGCGAAGGCGACGGCTGCGTCGGCCGGTGCGGGCGCTGAATCCTCCAGCCCGCGCGTGTAGCTGCCGTAGACAACCAGCTTCGGGTGCGGGTTCAGCGTGAAACGGATACTCGCCAGCGTCGGGCTCGCGTGTTCGCTGCTGGTCGCGGACGGCCCGGCGATCGATCGCCGGTAGTCCACCTTCTGCGCGCCGACGCTGACCGAACCGCGGCCGGTCCACCTCTGTTCAAACGAAACACCGAGCCCAAGCTGGCGCACGCGGTCCACGCGCCCGTTCTCGGGCGTGAAAACCAGCGTCGGCTTCGGGATTACAGCGTGATCATCGATGCTGACGAGACCCAGATCGACGGTCGCGTCGCCGCCGAAATTTCGCTCCACATCCTTGCCGCGGAGCGCCACGGACCAGAGGCGCACGTGGCTGCCCGATACGGACCGGCGCAGCAGGTGAAATTCACCGGACGTCGATTGCGGGTGCAGTGGCGGCGAGACATCGATCTGGTGCTGCACCATGCGCTGCCCATCGAGATCGAGGAACAGGTCAGAGTAATTTCCCGGGC
>JAYUZI010000081.1:0-35558 GCA_043751915.1 Gammaproteobacteria bacterium
GAGCCTCGGGCTACGCCCTCGACTCCCGGAGCGGCCCACACAGGAAAGCGGACAATCTATGTGCTACTAAACCGGACAGTTCTATTTGCTACTAACAGGCCGGCGCGCGCCCCCGCAGTGCCAAATCAGGGTGCACTTGCGCGCTCCGAATGACACAATGGCGCCTGTGAAGCGCAAGTCCACCACGGCGTTTTTGCTTGCCCTTGCCAGCTCCCTGGCGCTGGCCGGCGCAGAGGCAGACGAACCGGCTGCCGTCCCGTCGGCGCCGGTCACAGACGACCCCATTACGGAAATAGTGATCCGGGCACCCGAGCCGCGCTATGTGGCGCCGACCCGGCGTGACCAGATCGGTCGCATCTGGGCGCCTGTGTACATCAATGAGCAAGGGCCGTTCCGGCTGGTACTCGACACGGGAGCCAGTGCCTCGAGCGTCACCGCCAGAGTGGCCGCGGCCCTGGGGCTGGTGCCGGACACCTCATCACCCGTCAAGCTGCAAGGCGTCACGGGCAGCGCGACGGTGCCCACCATCCGGGTCAATTCCCTGCGGGTCGGCGACTTGCTGGTCAACGATACCAAGCTGCCGATCATTCCCGACGCACTGGGCGGCGCCGAAGGCACTCTGGGCAACGAAGGCCTGGTGGATCGCCGCGTGTTCATCGACTTTCGCCACGACCTGATCACGATCACGCGCTCGCATGGGCAGCGCGCTGCGCCGGGTTTCATGACCATTCCCTTTGAACTCCAGCGCGGCCGGTTGCTGATAGCGCAGGTCCTGCTGGGCCGGGTGCGCGCCAAGGCCATCATTGACACCGGCAGCCAGGCCACGGTGGCCAACCTTGCGCTAAAAGACGCGTTGCTGCGCGGGGCCATGAGGGAACCGTACTCGATAGACAACATCGAAGGTGTCACCAACGACGTTCAGTACGGCCAGGGTGGCAAGCCGCCGCCGATCGAGTTCGGTCCGATCGTAATCCGGGCGCAGCACATGACCTTCCTGGATTCGCACATCTTCAAGTACTGGAAGCTGACCGGGGAGCCGACCGTGTCGATTGGCATGGACGCGCTCGGGCTCCTCGACACGCTGATCATCGATTTCCGGCTGCGCGAACTGCAGCTGCAGATGCGTCCTGGTTCCTAGTTCCTGGCCGTGCCGGCCCGCTACGCGCTACTTGGCAACGACCGTTCCGTCCACCACTTGCACCGCGGCACCGACCGCCAGCGTTGGCTCGTTATCCTGCATCACGGTCGTTTCCGTGCCATTGTCATAGCGCACCTTGATTTCGTAGTGCGTCACGGCCCGGATCTTTTTCTCGATCTTGTTGCCGAGCAATGCGCCGCCCGCTGCGCCGGCGATCTTGGCGATGGTCTTGCCGTTGCCGTCGCCGATCTGGTTGCCGACGGCAAGGCCGGCGAGGCCGCCGACCACGACGCCGATGGCCGTGCCCTTGCCTGCTTCCTTTACGGGAGTGATCGCAGCAATGACACCGCAGTTGCTGCAGACGCTGAGCGGCGTGCGCGGTGGCGCTGGTGTCGCGTGGGCAATCGAATCCGAAGGCGCAGTGGACGATTTTGGCGGGTGCGCCTTGTGCACCGTCTGCTTCGGGGCCGCCGGGGCCGGCGCCGCCTCGGCCGGTGGGGTCGGTGCGGCCGGAGCAGCCACCGGGGCTGGTTCGGGGTTTACGGCTGCTGGCGCTGCCGCTGGCGCCGGTGGCGCCGGACTGCACGCCGTCAGCGCGGCGGTCGCGCATGCGGCGCACAGCAGGAGACTCAATTTGGTACCGAAGACATTCAGCCTGTTCATCGCGATTCACTCAGCTGCTGCGGGATTGGATGCGCAATCTACCGGAATGCGGTGGCGATGCAAGAATGAAGCGCACGACTGTCGTCAGATGCAGACGCTTTTGTCATCATTTACGCGATGAAACGCCAAGCCGCCCCGCGCAGCCGCTACCTGTCGGTCGATCTTGCGCATGTTGATCTCAGGCGCGGTGGGCGCCGGGTCCTCCGCGACCTGAACTGGCGCATCCATCCGGGGCAACGCTGGGTCCTGCAGGGCGCCAATGGTGCCGGCAAGACGCAATTGCTGAAGCTCATCGCCGGCGACGTCTGGCCGCAGCCGCGTCCGGAAACGCGGCGCATCTACTGCTGGCGCAGTGAGCGCAGTTCCGAGCCCATGGGCGTGAAGGAGGAAATCGCCTACCTTGGGGCCGAACGGCAGGATCGCTACGAGCACTATGAATGGAATCATCGCGTCGCCACGATCGTGGGGACCGGTGCGGAGCGCAGCGATATTCCGTTGCGCAAACTGACAGCGGCCGAGCAGACGCATGTGGCGCGTGTGCTGCAGCGCCTGGGGATTGCCGCGCTCGCCGGCCGGCGTTTTCTGTCGCTGTCGCACGGCGAACGCCGCCTGGTGCTGCTGGCGCGTGCGCTGGCGTCACGGCCTGCGTTGTTGCTGCTTGATGAACCGCTCAACGGGCTCGACGCACCGAATCGTGCACGCGTGCTCGCCGCCCTCGCCACGCTGGCCCGCTCGGAATGACCGTGGATTCTCGCGACGCATCGTCCCGAAGAAGTGCCCGCGAGCGCGACGCACCTGGCGATACTCCAGCGTGGTGCCCTGCGCACCGGGCGGTGGCGGCCGTGGGTTGCAGCGCGTGCGGTCAGGCCGCCGCGGGCGCGGCGCGCCGCAGATCCAGCACCTGACGACCGGCAAGAACTGCTGATGGAAATGAGCAAAGCCACCGTGTGGCGCGCGGGCACGGCGGTGTTGCGCCGGGTGTCACTGCAGATCCGCGCCGGAGACTGCTGGGTCGTGCACTGCGCCAATGGCAGCGGCAAATCAACCCTGCTGGCGACACTCCATGGCGACCACGCGGTGGCAACCCCGGGCCGGATCGCCAGGCACGGGTACGGACCGGGCACGGCGTTGCCTGATTTTCAGCGACAGCTGGGGCGCGTTGCACCGGAATTGCAGGCGGCACTGCCGCGCCGGCACACCGCTCTGGAGTGCGTCGTCGCCGGCCACCGTGGCGCCCTGGTACTCGACGGCGCAATAAGCGCAGCCGAACTGCGCGCTGCCACCCGCGCGCTCCGGCGGGCAGGCGCTACCGCTCTGGCGCAACGTACAATCGCGGAGTTGTCGCATGGCCAGGCGCGCCGCGTGCTGTTTGCCCGCGCACTGGTCCGTCAGCCTGATATGGTGCTGCTCGACGAGCCTTACACCGGGCTTGATGCGCCGACACGCGTGCGGCTGCGTGCCCTGATCGACGGACTTGCCTGCCAGGAGCGGACTATCGTGATTGCCACTCACCATCGGGACGATTGGCCCCGGCGCGCCACGCATGAACTGGAACTCGCCGCTGGCACTGTCCGTTACTGCGGGCTCCTGCGGCGGCGCAAACCGGCCGCAGCGACATGAAGGCGCTCCAGCGCCGTGTTGGTTGGGGGCTGGCCGCGCTGGTGGGCTTGCTTGCCGCGTCCATTTTCTGGCATGGGCACGGCACGCGCAGCGCGAGTGATGGGGCGGTGCTCATCGCGGGTGGCGATGGCGGTGGGTTGCCGCGTACTGACGCCGGCGCGGAGGGATTCGAGGCGTCAGCTCTGCAGGCCGCCGGCGCGCTGGCCGCGCAGCAGGGCGCGAACGCGCTGCTGGTGATGCGCCATGGACACCTCGTGTTCGAGCAATACGCCGGCGGTGACCGCGCCGATACGCTGGTCGACGGCGGCGAGATGGCCGACACACTGCTGTTGCTCGCCGCCGGCATCGCCGTTGCGCAAAGCGGCATGGCCATGCCGCCCGCGGCGCCGGCCGGCACCGGACCTCTGGCTGCCGCCATTGCTGCCGCCAGCGGCCGCAGCTATCCGCAGTTCCTCTCGCGCAACCTGTGGCAACCACTCAATGCAGCGCCGGCGCAGTGGTACCCGGCAACAGTACGCGCCCGCGCCGCCGACTGGCTGCGCGTCGCCGAGATGCTCCTGCACGATGGCCGCTTCGAAGGCACGCAGGTCGTGCCGCCGGGGTGGGTGAAACGCCTGAGCCGGCTCAGTGAGGCGGCCGGTGCCGAGCCCTTTGCCGTCTCCGATATGTATTACCTGCGCGGTCCCGGCGCCACGCGCCTGTGGATTGCGCCGCGACTCGATCTGGCCGTGCTGCGCGTCGCTGCTGCGCCGCCGGGCGTCGCGGTCGACGAGACACGGCTCCCCAACATGATCATTCGCGCGCTGCGTGATCGTCCCACTGCGGGCGGCGCCAGCCTGAACGATCTGGTGCCGGGTCACTGAACCGTGATTTACTGTTAGGCCCATGCGACCCCTGCTGACGATCTTCATAGTCTGCGCGATCGACGTCCTCGGATTCGGCGTCATCGTGCCGCTCGTGCCCTACATGGCGGATCGTTTCGGTGCCGCGCCCTGGATGGTGACCTGGATACTTGGCAGCTATTCGCTGTGCCAGCTGGTAGCCGCGCCGTTCTGGGGGCGGCTCAGCGACCGCTACGGGCGCCGGCCGATACTGATCACCAGCATGGCGGGCGCCTGCCTGTCGTATTTCGTGCTGGGCTTCGCGCCGGGGCTGGCCTGGCTCCTCGTCTCGCGCATGCTCAGTGGTTTCATGGCCGGCAACATTTCCGCAGCGATGGCCTACGCCGCCGATGTCAGCCTCCCCGAGCACCGGGCGCGTGCGCTCGGCACCGTGGGCGCAGCGATCGCCGTGGGTTTCATGATCGGGCCGGCGCTCGGCGGCGTGCTGGTGGGCAACGACGTGCACAATGCCAGTTTCCTGCGGCCCGCCATGGTGTCGGCGGCGCTGAGCGTGGTGGCCATGCTGCTCGTGGCGTTGCTGTTGCGCGAGAGCCATACCCCGGAGCAAAGGCTCGCCAACCGCGCGGGCGCCTCGCCGCTGACGGCGCTGCGGACTCTGGCGACGCGCCCGGCCCTGGCCTGGCTGGTGCTGGCCGGTCTCCTCGTTACGTTCTCACAGGCGACACTCGAGTCGATCGTCGCGCTGTGGGGCCTGAAGCGCTTCGGCATTGGGCCGCGCACTATCGGCTACCTGCTGTTTGGCCTGGCGGCGATCGCGGTCGCCATGCAGGGTGGTTTCGTGCGGATGCTGGTGCCGCGCTTTGGTGAGCACCGCCTGGCGCTGGGCGGCATCAGCGCCTATGTCTTCGGCCTGCTGATCGTGGGCACGGCGGCGTCGCTTGGTGTTGCGATCTTCGGACTGGCGCTGTGCGGCGCCGGCTCCGGCGCGTTCAGCCCCGCGGCCTCGGCGCTGGCTTCGAAGCAGGCCGGCGCCGGGAATCGCGGCGTGGTGATGGGCAGCTACCAGTCAGGCGCGTCGCTGGCACGAGTGCTCGGGCCGTTGAGTTCCGGATTTGTGTTCGGGCGTTTCGGACCCGGCGCGCCTTTCCTGGTCGGCGCACTGGTGACGCTGCAGGCCGCGTGGTGCATGCTGGCGGCGCAGCGGGCGGAAGCGGCGAGAGGCGCGGCGTGATTTTCGCATTCGAGGGCAGGAAACTGGTGACGGCCAGCGACCACTACTACGTGGCCGCGGGTGCGCAGCTCATTGGCGATGTGCGCCTGGGCGAGGGCGCCAGCGTCTGGTTCAACGCCGTGCTGCGCGCCGACGACGAGCGCATCGAGATCGGCGCCGGGAGCAATGTGCAGGATGGCACCGTGATCCACTGCGATGTCAATCTGCCGACGATTGTCGGTCGCAATGTCACGATCGGGCACCGCGTGCTGCTGCATGGCTGCACGATTGGCGATGACTCGCTGATCGGGAATGGTGCGATGATTCTCGACGGCGCGCACATCGGCACGCGCTGCCTGGTCGGCGCCGGTTCGCTGGTGACGCCGGGCAAGGTGATTCCGGATGGCAGCGTGGTCATGGGCGCGCCCGCGCGCGTCGTCAGGCCGACGGCCGCGCGTGAACTTGCCATGATCGAACACGGCGCGCGTTCCTACCAGGAGCGCATCGAACGATTCCTGCGGGAGCTACCCGATGCCCGATAGTGATGGTGAGCTGAGCGGAGCTGGCGAGCGCAGCAAGCTGCTCGGACGGCTGCGCATTGATGCGGCCGAGCGTGACGCGCCCGCGGCGCGCGGCGGTCTGTGGCGTTGCTGGCCCGTGATTGCAAGTGCCGCATTGCTGGTGCTGGCCGCGAGCGCTCTGGGTTGGCGGAAATGGCGCGGCCCGAGCTTCGCGGTGGAACTGGCCGTGGCCGTGGTGGCGAGTCCGGCGCAGGGCCCGAACGCGATCCTGCAGGCGAGCGGCTACGTTACGGCGCGGCGGCAGGCGACGGTCTCGGCGCAGATCACCGGCACCCTCAAGGATGTGCTCATTGAGGAAGGCGAGCACGTGAAGGCCGGGCAGGTGCTGGCGCGCCTCGATGACTCAGCCCTGCAGGCCAGCGTCGCCCAGTCGCGCGCGCAGCTGAATTCAGCGCAGGCGCTGGCGACCCAGGTCGAGGCACAGCTGGCGCAGGCGCGGCGCGATGCTCAACGCAGCCAGGAACTCATCGAGCGGCAGCTGGTCTCGAGGCAAGCGCTGGAAGCGGCACAGACACAGCAGGCTACGCTCGAGGCGCAGCTACTGGTGCAGCAGCGGCAGATCGCGGTCGCCGAGGCGGCGTTGCGCGGCGCGCTGGTGCAACTCGCCTACTGCACGGTGCGGGCGCCGTTCACCGGCGTGATCGTCGCCAAGGCGGCGCAGGCGGGCGAGATCATCTCGCCCATCTCGGCCGGTGGCGGCTTCACACGTACCGGTGTCGGCACCATCGTCGACATGGATTCGCTCGAAATCGAAGTCGACGTCAACGAGGCCTATATCAATCGGGTGCAGCCGCTGCAAAGCGCGCTGGCGCTTCTTGATGCCTATCCCGACTGGAATATTCCGGCGCATGTGGTCGCAATCATCCCGACGGCGGATCGCAACAAGGCGACGGTCAAAGTGCGGGTGGCGCTTGATCAGAAGGATCCGCGCATCCTGCCGGACATGGGTGTGCGCGTATCCTTCCTCGAGCAACGCTCGCTCCCGGGCGCCGCTCCGACGGCAGTTCCCGGCGTGCTGGTGCCGGCTACGGCGGTGGTCAGCAGTGGCGGTAGTTCCGGAGGCAGCGTAGTCTATGTCGTGGCAGACGGCCGCGCGCAGGCGAAGAGCGTGACGCCCGGGCAGGTGTATGGCGACCTGCGTTCGGTCGGCGGTATCGAGGCGGGCATGCAGGTGGTGCGCGCGCCGCCCGCGGGCCTCACCGCTGATTCGCGCGTGACCACCGCCGCTCCCGGCAAGTAGCCGCGCGGCCGCGGCCCAAACACAGACATCCAGCAGGCGATCATTCATGAGTGCACTGGTTCATTTGCGGAATCTCAGCAAGACCTACACGCGCGGCCTGCAGAAGGTCGAGGTGCTCCATGGCATCGACCTGGACATCGAGAGTGGTGATTTCGTTGCGCTGATGGGTCCGTCCGGCTCGGGCAAGACCACGCTCCTCAATCTCATCGGCGGGCTGGACGGGCCTACCGGCGGCAGTATCACCGTGGGCGGGGAACGGCTCGACCAGCTCTCAGAGAACGCGCTGGCGAGGTGGCGTTCATCCCATGTCGGCTTCGTGTTCCAGTTCTACAACCTGCTCGCGACGCTATCGGCGCGCCGCAACGTGGAATTGCCGCTGCTCCTGACGCGCCTGTCCGGCGCCCAACGGCGGCAGCGCGCTGACATTGCGCTGCAGCTGGTCGGCCTCGCCGACCGCGCGGTGCACAAGCCCAATGAACTTTCCGGTGGGCAGCAGCAGCGCGTGGCCATCGCGCGCGCCATCGTCTCCGATCCCGAACTCCTGGTCTGCGACGAACCCACGGGCGACCTGGACCGCCAGTCGGCCGCAGAAGTGCTTACGCTCCTGCAGCAGCTCAATCGCGATCATGGCAAGACCATCATCATGGTGACGCATGATCCAAAGGCGGCCGAGTTCGCGCGCCGCACGGTGTACCTGGACAAGGGTACGCTGGCCGACAACGCCCAGCGGCCGGCGGCGTGAAGTACCTGCAGCTGGTCTGGGCGGCGCTGCTGCGGCGCAAGACGCGCACGTTGTTCACGCTGCTGTCGGTGGTGGCGGCCTTTCTGCTGTTCGGCCTGCTCGACTCGGTGCGTGGCGCCTTCGCCGGCGCGGGCAGCAGCGTCGCCGGGCTCAATCGTCTGGTGACGATTTCCAAGATCACCTTTACCATGCAGTTGCCCAAGAGCCTGCTGGAACGCATCCGGGCCGTGCCCGGGGTCGCGGACGTGACCTACGCCAACTGGTTCGGCGGCATCTACCAGGACCCGAAGAACTTTTTCCCCAACGAGGCCGTGGCGCCGAACTTCCTGGATGCCTATCCGGAATGGCGCATGAGCCCCGAGCAGCGCGCCGCGTTTCGCAATACCCGCACCGGTGCCGTGGTCGGCGCGGCGCTTGCGAAGCAGTTCAACTGGAAGCTGGGCGACAAGATCCCCCTGCAGGGAACCATCTTTCCGCAAAAGGATGGCAACAACACCTGGACGCTCGACCTGGTCGGAATCTATCGCGTCGCCGATCCGAAGCAGCGCGCGCAGGAGAACGCGCTGCTGTTCAACTGGGACTATTTCGACGAGGCGCGCGCCTTCGGCAACGGGAGCGTGGGCTGGTACGTGGTCAAGGTGGGTGATCCGGCGCGGGCCGACGCGATCGCACAGGCGATCGACGCGATTTCCGTCAATTCCGATCATGAAACCAAGACGCAGAGCGAGCGCGCCTTCCAGCTCGCCTTCGCCAGCCAGTTTGGCGATATCGGCCTGATCGTCGGCGCGATCATGGCGGCGGTGTTCTTTACGCTGATCCTGCTGACCGGCAACACCATGGCCCAGGCGGTGCGCGAGCGCATACCCGAGCTGGCGATACTCAAGACGATCGGCTTTACCAGCGGCAGCGTGCTCGGGCTCTTGCTGGCCGAGTCGATTCTGCTGCTGCTCCTGGGCGGCGTGATCGGGGTCCTCCTGGCCGGCAGCGTCGCGGCGGCGCTGGAGGCGACCAGCGGCTTCGTGCTGCCGCCGATCGTGTCGGCGGCCGCGGTTTGGGTGCGGTCGCTTGGCATGATGGTCCTGATAGGCGTCGCGGTCGGCGCATTGCCGGCTTACCGCGGGCTGCGCCTGCGCATCGTCGACGCGCTGGCGGGGCGCTGAGTCCGATCATGGCGCAGCGTCGTAACCGCTGGACCGAGATGGCCGCGTGGCTCGGAATTTGGTTGCTGGTGATCGCCGCGCTGGCGCTGCTCCTCTCGGTGCCTGGCTGGGTGCTGCCGCTGTTGCTGCTGCCGCTGGCGGCCTGGCTGGCTGGCACGCGCACCGGGCGCCAGGCCTGGTCCGCGACGCAGGTGGGTATTTCAACGATCCCGCGGCGGCTGGGTTCGTCCTCGGTGGTGGTCGTCGGCATCGCAGGTGTGGTCGGCGTGCTGGTCGCGCTGCTCGCCATGGGCGCTGGATTCTCGGCGACGCTCCGCCAGGGCGGGAGCGACGACACGGCGATCGTGCTGCGCGCCGGAGCGCAAACCGAACTCAACTCCGTGCTCAGCCACGACACCATGGTGCTGGTGTCGCAGCAGCCGCAGGTGCAGCAGACCACGGCGGGCCAGCCGATTGCCTCGAGCGAATTGGTGGTGGTCGCCGCGCTTGCCAAGCGCAGCACCGGGCTTGATGCCAATGTCGAGCTGCGCGGCGTGGGCGAGCGCGCCTGGGACCTGCGACCGAAGCTGCGCATGGTGGCCGGCCGCCGCTTCACGGCGGGGCTGCGGGAGCTGATCGTCGGCAAGCGGGCGCAGGAAGAGTTCGCCGGCGTGAGTGTCGGCTCGACGCTCAAGCTCAACGGGCAGCTGTGGCAGGTGGTGGGCGAGTTCGAGGCCGGGGATGCCACCGATTCGGACCTGTGGGGCGACGTCGATGTGGTCGGGCCCACCTACCGGCGCGGCGGCAGTTCGACCTCGGTCACCGTCAAGCTCACCAGCGCCGGTGCCTTCCAGGCTTTCAAGGCGGCGCTGGCCACTGATCCGCGCCTCAAGGTCGACGTCAAGACCACGCGCGACTATTTCAGCGAACAATCCGCGCAACTGACCAAGCTGATCACGGTGCTGGGCACGGCCATCGGACTCATCATGGCGATCGGCGCCGTGTTCGGTGCACTCAACAGCATGTATGCCGCGGTAGCCTCGCGGACGCGCGAGATCGCCACGCTCCGTGCCGTCGGGTTTCGCGCGACGCCCGTGGTGGTCTCGGTCATGCTCGAGACCATGCTGCTGGCGCTGCTGGGCGGCGTGCTCGGGGCTGCCATTGCCTGGGTGCTGTTCGATAATTACACCGCGTCCACGCTGGGCGCGAATTTCACGCAGATCGTTTTCGCGTTCCAGGTGTCGCCCGAACTGCTGTGGCGCGGGCTGAAGTGGGCGCTGGCGATGGGCCTGCTCGGCGGGCTGTTTCCCGCGCTGCGCGCCGCACGCATGTCGGTGACCGAGGGGCTGCGCGAACTCTAGCGGCCGCATCCGGCCCACGTCGTAGCCGCGTCACGGCGCCGGCGGCAGCTCCATGGTGGCCTCAGTGACGATCCTGGCGCCGCCGGCGATGCGCACGCGGCGCACGTTGCCAGCGTCGCGTTCGACCCGCACTTCAATCACGCCCGCGCGCCCCATGTGGTGGCCCTGGCGGGAGATAAATTCCAGCTGGCCTGCGCGCTCGGGTACGCGCTGGAGCGCCAGCAGGTGCATCGCCAGCAGCGTGTGGGCGTTGCCGCTGACCGGATCCTCGTCGATGCCAATGGCGGGACAGAACATGCGCGCTTCCGTGTCGCAGTCGGCCACCGCGGGCGCCAGCGTATAGACGAAGAATCCCGGCGGGCAGCCGGCAGCCGACAACACCGACAGCGCTGCCAGGTCGGGCTTGAGGCGTGCCAGCACCGCCCCATCACGCACGGCTATCAGCGCGCGGCTGCCGGTCGCGCCTGCCACGACGGGCGGGCAGCCCGTGTCGAGCTCATCGGGAGTCATGCCGAGCGCGGTGACAATCTGCAATAGCGTGTCGCGCGCAATAACGGCTCCGAGGATCGGCGGCGGTCGGCTGAAGGCATACCGCGTGCCCTGGGACCCAGGGAGCCTCTCGATCTCAGCCAAGCCGGCGCTTTGCTTCTGGCGTCGGCATAGCGGCAGGCCGAGTGAGTCGAGGACGGCATGCACCGCGATGGTCGCGTGGCCGACAAAAACGGTCTCGCCGCGCGGCGTGAAAAACCGTACCCGCAGGTCATGATCGGCTCCGTCCGGCGGCAGCACGAAGGCCGTGTCGGCGCTGCCGAGTTCGCGCGCGAGCAGGGCCATCTCACGCTCGTCCAGGAGCCGCGCGTCGAGCACCACGCCGGCGGGATTGCCGGCGAACAGTTGCGTCGTGAAGGCATCGACCTGGAAAATACGCACGCGCCGCATGGTGTTCATCGGGCCTCCCGGTAGGCAACCGCGGGGGCACCGCGATCGAGCCTGCAGGCGGATGGTAACGCACTCGTGGCTCCCGCCTGTGCCGTGCGCCGCGCTTGCATTGTCCGGCGCAGACAAGGATAGTTCGCGACACAAACCTTGGGGTGGCCCTGTGATGGGCCTGAGATGCCGCATAACCGGCGAACCCGTTGAACCTGATCCGGTTAGTACCGGCGTAGGGAGCAGGTCCTTGAATCGCCCAGCCAAGCTCGCCGTCGCCTGCATTTTTGCGGCCCTGGGTAATCCGGCGGCCGGGGTGGCGGAGCAAGCGCCCGCCCCTGAACGGCTCGAGGAGATCGTCATCCAGGCGGGCCTGCGCGCCATGCCGCTGCGCGAGTTGCCGCAGAGCATCACGGTACTCGACAGCTCGACACTGGCGGCCGCGGGCGTGCAACACCTGGAGGACGTGCTCGGCCTGGTGCCGGGCCTGAGCTGGGCGTCGGGCAGTTCGCGGCCGCGCTACTTCCAGCTGCGCGGGATCGGTGAGACCGAGCAATACCAGGGCGCGCCGAACCCTTCCGTCGGACTGCTGATCGACGACATCGATTTTTCCGGCGTCGGCACGCCTGCCACGCTCTTCGATCTCGACCGCGTCGAAGTGCTGCGCGGGCCCAGTAGTACGGTGTATGGGGCCAATGCGCTCGCCGGGCTCATCAGCCTGCGCAGCACGGATCCGGGCACGGCGCCGGAGCTACGCGCCGAAGCCACACTTGGTGACTACGGCACCAGGGCGCTGGGCGCAGTTGCAGGCGATGGGCGTGCGGACGGCTCTGCAGGCTGGCGCTTCGCGGCGCAGCGCTACCGGAGCGATGGCTTCCGCCACAATGTCTATCTGGGGCGCAATGACACCAATGGCTACGATGAAACCACGCTGCGCAGCAAGCTGGAGTGGCAGCCGCTGCCCGGCACGCGTGCCCTGCTGACGGCATTGTACGCCGATCTCGACAATGGCTACGACGCCTGGTCGGTGGACAACTCGCGCATCACGCGCTCGAACCAGCCAGGGCGCGATGCGCAGCGCTCGAGCGGCGCGTCGTTGCGCGCGACGCACGCGACCAGCACGGGTGAATGGCTCAGCATCACCAGCGCTGCGAAATCGCAGATCGAATACTCGTTCGATGGCGATTGGGGAAATGATATCTACTGGGGTGCCAGCGCGCCCTACAAGTACTTCGAGCAGCACCTGCGCGAGCGTCGTACGCTCGCGCAGGACCTGCGCTTCATCGGCGGAGATGGCGCCCTGCTGATCGGGCGTGTGCGGCCGGTCGTCGGCGTGTATTTCCTGCGCCTGCGCGAGAGCGACGTGCAGCTCGACGCCTGGAATGACCAGTTTTACGGCGCCGGCCAGAGCCTGTTGCGGAGCGAATATGGCGCGACCAACATCGCGCTGTACGGTTCACTTGAAATGCGGATCGCTGCGCACGGCACCCTGACGTTGGGGCTGCGTGCCGAACAGCGACGCGCGGATTACAGCGACAGTTCCGACGCGCCGTTTGCCACCGCGCTCGACCGGCTGCCGGGTGGCAATCTCTCCTGGCTCTGGGAAGCGAACGGCGCGCGCACGTATTACGCCGCGCTCGCGCGCGGCTTCAAGGCCGGCGGCTTCAACATTGGCACCCTGATCGATCCGGCGCAGCGGCGCTTCCGCGCCGAGGCGCTCTGGAATCTCGAACTCGGCCTGCGCCAGCGCAGCCGCGACGGGACCGTGGCGCTGCAGACTGACGTCTACGCCATGCGGCGCGTGGCGATGCAGGTCTACACTTCGCGGCAGCTGCTTGCCGACAATCCGCTGACCTATGTGTTCTTTACCGGCAATGCCGCGCATGGCGATAACCTGGGCGTGGAGAGCGAGCTGCAGTGGCGACCCGCGGCGCACTGGGGATTTACGGCGAGCATGGCGCTGCAGGGCACGCGTTACCTGGGTTATGCCAGCGACGGACTCGACCTGCGCGGCCGCGCGCAGGCTTACGCACCAGCGTGGCAGATTGCGCTCGGCGCCAGCTACCAACATCCCTCTGGTGGTTTCGTGCGCCTCGATGCGCAGGCCCAGGACGGCTTTTACTTCAGCGCCAGCCACAACCAGCGGGCGCAGCGCCGCGAGCTCGTGAACCTGCGCGCTGGCTGGCGCCTCCGGGGCTGGACGGCGAGCCTGTGGGCGCGCAATCTGCTCGGCGCCCGCTATGCCACGCAGGGGTTTTACTTTGGCGATGAACCGCCGGATTTTCCGGTCAAGTTGTACCTGCAGAACGGCGATCCGCGGCAGCTGGGCGTTACCGTGAGTACTGATCTTGGCCGGCGCTAGGGTGAACCCGTGAGCGCCTGGCTGGAGCATGGACCCGAGGCCTTCGCCGTGGTGATGGGCCTCACCTATGTGCTGCTGATCCTGCGGCGCAACCGCTGGGGTTGGGTCGCGGGCGCCCTCAGTTCGTGCGTCTACGTGGGGATCGCCGCGCGCGCCCGGCTGCCGATGCAATCGGTGCTGCAGGCGTACTACGTCGTCATGTCGGTGTATGGGTGGATCAGCTGGACGCGCAATGCCGAGGAGCAGGGCGGGCGCATCTTTCGCTGGCCGCTGCGCCGGCATCTGCTGGCGGTCATGCTGATACTCGCCGCCAGCATGCTGAGCGCGCGGTTGCTGGCGTCCGAGACCCGGGCGGCCTGGCCGCTGCTCGATTCGCTGGCCACCTGGACCAGTCTCGTGGCGACCTGGCTGGTCGCGCGCTCGGTGCTCGAGAACTGGTGCTACTGGATCTGCGCGGATGTGATCATGGTGTTCCTGTTCATGCGCCAGGGCTATGTGCCCACCGCGGGGCTGTTTTCCAGCTATATCGTCATGGCCGTGTTTGGTTTTCGCGCCTGGCTGCGCCGCTACCGCCTGCAGCAGCCATGAAGCCGGCAGCAGGCCCCGCGCCGCCGGCCGCCGCGCTGGCCCTGGTGCCGGGCCTGGAATCCGGCTCGCCACCGCTGCGCCTCGAACCACTCGCCGGTGGCACCGTCAATGACAGCTGGCGGGTGGATACCGCTCGCGGCCGCTTCGTGCTGCGCGTTGATGCCGCAGCCGCGCTGCGGCCCGGAGTCGATCGCGGGCGCGAGCGTTGCCTCCACGATGTGGTCGCGAGCGCGGGCCTCGCGCCGCGGGTGCTGTTGTGGGCCGGCGCTGCGGGCGTCCAGGTTCGCGAATTCCTCGATGGGCGCATCTGGAGTGAGGCGGAAATGGCGCAGCCGGTACCGCTGGCGAGGCTCGGCGGGCGGCTGGCACAGCTGCACTCACTCGCGCCACCGGCCGTCGTTGCGCCTTTTGATCCCGGTGCCTGCGCGCAGCAGTACCTGCGGCTCATGCATGAGGCGGGCGCGGTCTCGTCGGGGGCAGACGCGGTCGCGGCCGAGGTGGGCGCGGCCGCCCTGCAGGTCAGCGCTCATGCCGTCCAGCCCGCCATTGTTCATGGCGACCTCACGCACACCAATCTGCTTGAGGGCGCTGGTCTGTGGCTCCTCGATTGGGAGTACGCGCAGTGCGCTGATCCGGTCTACGACGTTGCTTGCGTCCTGGCTTACAGTCCCGCCGCACGGCCACAGGCCACGCTTCTCATGGCGGCGGCCGGGATTGGCGGGCCGGATGCAGCCGCCCGGCTCGGCGCCGCGGTCCGTGTCTACGCGGGGTTGACCTGGCTGTGGCACCAGGCCCGCGCCACTGGCGCCGGCGCCTCCCGATCGGCAAACTAGCGCCCCCGAATAGTCCCATGGAGTGGTTCATGCCCTTGTTGCGTGTCGTAGACCGTGATGGTGTCGAGCAACAGATTCAGTCACCCAATGCCGGCGTGTTGATGGAGCCGCTTCGCGACATGGACGATGGCGTCACGGCAATCTGCGGCGGCATGTGCTCCTGCGCCACCTGTCACGTCTACATCGACGAGACCTGGGTGCAAAAGCTCCCTGCTGCCATGTCGGATGAGACCGATATGCTCAAGGACCTGGTCTCGTATCGCGGCGCAGCCTCCCGGCTCTCCTGCCAGATCCAGCTGAGCGACGCGCTCGACGGGCTGCGCGTCACGATCGCGCCGGAAGAATAGGCGCGCGGTCACAGCCATGCAGATAGTCACCTGGTTGCTGGTGCTTGCGGCGTTGGTGGCGGTGCTGCGCGTGTACCTGGGCGTGCGCCGCATGCGCCAGCAGGGCAAGGAGGACTGGGACGAGCGGCTGGTGAAAAACCTGCGCACCCAGGGCGGTGATCCGTTCAAGCCCATCGAGGTGGATTTTTTCTTCGACCTGCCGGACCAGGGCGCCTGCGAACAGGTGGCCGCGCTTATGGGTTCGCGCGACTATACGGTGGATTTTCGCCGCGTCGATCCCGAGCGCGGTGATCGTTTCACGCTGCACGCGCTGCGCTCAATGCGCATTTCGGTGCCGGAAATGCAGGCGCTCACGCGCGAATGGGCGGCCCTGGCCGGACAGCACGGCGGCCGCTATGACGGCTGGGCCACCGCGGGCATCACACGTGCCGCGGCGCGCCGCAGCGGCAAAGAATCCTAGGGGCGCTTTTCGGTCTGAGCGCGCACGGCTTCCGCTGCCGCCTGCACCGCGGCGGCATCGCCCAGGTAACGGCTGGCGCGCGCGCCGAGCCGCTCATCCAGTTCGTAAAGCAACGGGATGCCGGTGGGAATGTTCAGCTCGACGATGGCGCTCTCCGACAAGCCGTCGAGCATCTTCACCAGCGCACGCAGGCTGTTGCCGTGGGCGACGATTATGACGTCGCGGTTGGCCCGAAGCTGCGGCGCGATGCGCTGCTCCCAGCAGGGCAGCACGCGCGCCAGCGTATCCTTGAGCGACTCCGTCGCGGGCAGGTCAGCCACGGGCACCTGCGCATAGCGGCGGTCGAAGCGCGGGTGACGCGGGTCGTCGGCTGTGAGCGGCGGCGGCGGTGTTTCGTAACTGCGACGCCAGACCTGCACCTGGGCTGCGCCGTACTGCGCCACGGTCTGCGCCTTGTCGAGGCCCTGCAGCGCGCCGTAGTGACGCTCGTTGAGCCGCCAGTCGCGCTCGACCGGGAGCCACAACAGGTCGAGCTCTTCGAGTATCAGCCACTGCGTGCGGATCGCGCGCTTGAGGACCGAGGTGTACACGATCTGCGGCACCAGGCCTTCGCCCGCGATCTCGCGCCCGGCCTGGCGCGCTTCCTCGACGCCTTGTGCGGAAAGGTCGACGTCGGTCCAGCCGGTAAACAGGTTTTCCAGGTTCCAGGTGCTCTGGCCGTGGCGCACGAGTATCAGCTTGCCGGGCACGATGGCACCCCTG
Organism: Gammaproteobacteria bacterium; assembly: GCA_043751915.1. Classification (GTDB taxonomy): domain Bacteria; phylum Pseudomonadota; class Gammaproteobacteria; order Steroidobacterales; family Steroidobacteraceae; genus FEN-1191. The sequence goes on from JAYUZI010000081.1 coordinate 16,816, forward strand.
TTGATGCGTGCGTTACTGCGCCAGATTGCGCAAGGCTTCGGCGCCGGCCATCAGCGCCGCCAGGTCCGGCGCCGCGCTGACGCGCAGTTCGCGGAGCGTCAGCAGCCACTGCTGACCCGGAGCGCCGAGCCGCTCTATCCAGCGCGCACGTGCCGCGCCGTCGCCGTCACCAGCCCGCTCGCGCAGCGCCCGCCTGGCCAGTTCCCGCTGGCCGTCGAGGCAGGCGGTGTAGAGGCGCTCGCGGGCCACAGCCTGCCAGCTGCCCGTGGTGCGCAGGCGCCGGATCGCCTCGGCGAGCCAGTCGACGCCAAGCGCGGCAGCGGTCTGGAAGTACTGCCCGGCCGCGGCGCTGAGCGGGCGGCGCAGCTCGCTGGCGATCGCCGCCAGATCCGGCGTCGCGCGCATCGCCGGGAGCGCCGCGAGGCGCGCCGCCAACGCCACGGGGATTCCCGCGGACTGTAGCTGCGTGAACAGTTCCTGATAGTGTGCGCCGGCAATTCCGGGCAGCACCACGGGCAGCAACCGCTGCATGGCCTGGAATGCCGGCGTCAGCCGCGCGACTTCGGCGCCTATGTCGACCTGCGCGCTGGCGGAGCGCGTCAGCAGCAGCCTGCGCGTCAGCTGCTCGACGTAGTCGCGGGTGGCGAGCAGTGCCGCATATTGCGTCGCCGTTGGCACGCGGTTGTCGAGCGCCTCAATGGCTGCCCACAACTCGCGCAACCCGGCGCTATCGCGGGCAATCGTGTAGGCACGGGCGACGGCCGCGGTGTGGGCCCCGGTCTGCGAGGCCATGCGCGTTACAAAGCCCGGGTCCATCCGGTTGAGGATGCTGTTGGTCGTCGCGGTGGCGATCAACTCGCTGCGCAGGCGGTGCCGTGCAATGCGGCCGGCAAAGCGCCGACGCCAGCGCCGCGGGAAATAGCGCTCGAGCTCGCCCGCCAGATACGGGTCGGCGGCGACGTCAGCTTCGGTCAGCGCATGGTTGAGCGCGATCTTGCCGTAGGCGAGCAGCACTGCGAGTTCCGGCCGCGTCAGTCCGCGCCCGCGCACCATGCGCTCTTCGATCTCGGTATCGTTGGGGAGGAATTCCAGGGCGCGATTGAGTTCGCCGTCGCGTTCCAGGAGCCGCAACAGCTGTTGGTGATCGCCCAGATCAGCAACGCTGCGTTGCTCCAGCAGGCTGATCGCCTGGCTCTGCAGGTAATTATTGCGCAGCACCTGCGCGGCCACCTCGTCGGTGACGCTGGCGAGCAGCGCCCGACGCTGCGCGCCCCTGGGCGCCGGGCCGCCGACGGTTCCTGCCAGCATGATCTTCAGATTCACCTCGATGTCCGAGGTGTTCACGCCGGCCGAGTTGTCGACGAAATCGGTGTTGATGCGGCCGCCAGCCTGGGCGTATTCGATACGGCCGCGTTGCGAACAGCCAAGGTTCCCGCCTTCGCCCAGCACCTTCGCGCGCAGCTCGGCGCCATTGATGCGCACGGCGTCGTTGGCACGATCGCCGATCTCGCCATGGCTCTCGTCGCTGGCCTTGAGGTAGGTGCCGATGCCGCCATTCCACAGCAGGTCCACGGGCAGTTTCAGTATCGCGCGCACCACCTCGGGCGGTGTGGCGCGTTCTTGCTCGAGCCCGAGCAGCGCGCGGGCCTGCGGTGTGAGCGCCACGGACTTGTGTGCGCGCTCGAGGACTACGCCGCCGGCCGAGAGGCAGGCGCGGTCGTAATCGGCCCAGCTGGAGCGCGGCAACCGGAAGAGGCGCGCACGTTCGCGCCTGCTGCGGCGCGCGTCGGGATCCGGGTCGATGAAGATGTGGCGGTGATCAAAGGCCGCGAGCAGGCGAATCTGCGGCGACAGCAGCATGCCGTTGCCGAATACGTCGCCCGACATGTCGCCGATCCCGGCGACGGTGAAGGGCGCGCGCATGATGTCGACGCCCAGCTCGCGGAAATGCCGCTTGACGCATTCCCAGCCGCCGCGGGCGGTAATCCCCATTTTCTTGTGATCATACCCGGCCGAGCCGCCTGAGGCGAACGCGTCACCAAGCCAGAAGCCGTACTCGGAGGATATCGCGTTGGCGACATCGGAATAGCTCGCGGTCCCCTTGTCGGCCGCCACCACCAGATACGGATCGTTGCCGTCGCGGCAGCGCACCTGGGGCGGTGGCACCACGGCGCCGTCGACAATGTTGTCGGTGATCTCGAGCAGGCAGCGGATATACGACTGGTAGCACTCCAGCACCTCGCGCGCACGCTCTTCGGGCGGCGCGCCCGGACGGAGCCGCCGGGCGACGAAACCGCCTTTGGCGCCGACTGGAACGATGAGCGTGTTCTTAACGTGCTGCGCCTTCATAAGCCCCAGCACTTCGGTGCGGAAGTCTTCCGGGCGTTCCGACCAGCGGATGCCGCCGCGGGCGATCAGGCCGCGGCGCATGTGCACGCCTTCGACGCGCGTGCCGTGGACGAAGATCTCGAAATCGGGGCGTGGTTCAGGAAGGCCTGGAATCGCGCGCGGCTGCAGCTTGAAAGCGAACGGCCGGCTCGTGGCGTTGCTACGGAAATAATTGGTACGGAGCGTGGCCATGATCAGTGCCAGGAAACTGCGCAGGATCCGGTCGTCGTCGGGGTTGCGCACCTCGCTGATGGCGTGCTGGAGCCGCCGCTCGATTGCCACCGCGTCGCGTTGCGCGCGCCGGTCGGTGGCCGACGGGTCGAGCCGCCGCTCGAACAGGCGCCACAGATCGCGGGCTATGTGCGCATGGGCGTGCAGGACGCGCTCCATGTAGGCCTGGCTGAAGGGCAGGCCGGTCTGCAGCAGATAGCGGCAGCAGGCACGCAGCACGCGTGTCTGGGCGACCGTCAGTCCGGCGCTGACAATCAGCCGATGGAAGCCGTCGCTGTCGAGCTCGCCGGCGAGCACTGCCGTGTAGGCCATGTTGAGCTGGCATTCCAGCGTGGGGCCGTCGACCGCATGGAGCCCGGGAGCCTCGAGTTCAAAGTCCTGGATCCACTCGGAGCCGCCGGTTTCTAGGCGCAGTTCGTAGGGTCGCTCAGCAATGATGCGCAGGCCGAAACTTTCCAGGATCGGCAGCGCCTCCGAGATCGCCAGCGGTTCACCGTGGCGCAGGAGCCGCAGGTGGGCGCGGGTGTGTTCCGCGCTCGGCGGCAACTGGAGCCGCAGGTACCCGGCGCCGGCGGCCGGCGCACTGTCGAGGTCGGCGATATCCTGCACCGCCAGCGCGGGCGCCACGTCCTGCTGGTAGGCGGCTGGAAAGGCGTGGGCGTAACGGCGGTCGAGGGCCGCGGCGGTTGCTTCATCGTGACGCACGCGCAGCGCCGCGTGCAGGCGTTCGCGCCAGGTGACCAGCGCGGCGTCGAGTTCACGCTCCAGCGCGCGCCGCCTGACCGATGGTTCGGCGGTTCCCGCGATGCGCACGGTGACGTGCAGCTGTGCCAGCGGCGCGTCACCGACCGCGAGCGAGGAGTCGAGTTGCCCGCCACCGAGCGCGCGCTTGAGCACCGTCTCGATGCGCCGGAACGCGTCGTTGTCGAGCCGTTCCCGCCCCAGGTAGACCAGGCAGGACCAGTAGCGCCGCCGCCGGTCGCGGCGCACCACCAGGCATACGCCGCGGGCACGTTCGTGGAGCGCGAGCACCGCGCGCGCACAACGCCGCAACTCGGCGATCGACGCCTGGAACAGCTCGTCGCGCGGCAGGTTCTCGAGAATGTTGATCAGCCGCTTGCCGTCGTGGCTTGAGGGGCGGAACGGAAAGGAGTCGATGACGCGCGCCACCTTCAGCCGCAGCAGCGGCACGGTGCGTGGATCGGCGTGATAGGTGTTCGAGGTCCACAGGCCGCGGAATTGCGCCTCGCCGCTGAGTCGGCCGCGGGCGTCGTACTCCTTGATGGCGATGCAGTCGAGGTAACCCGGGCGATGCAGGGTCGAGCGGTGATTCGCCTTGGTGACGACCAGCAGCTCGTGCGCCGCCTGCAGCGGCACCGGAGCCGGTGGCGGCATGGTACGCACGATGCCGAGCTCGGTGCCCGCTATCGGCACCAGCCGTGGGCCACCCGGCCCGCGCCGCAACCGGCTGCGGCGAAAGCCAAGAAAGGTGAAGTGGTTGTCTTCCATGTACGCCAGCAGCGCGGCGCTTTCGGCCACCACAGCGGCCGGAAACGGCGGCGCGCGGCGCTGCATCTGTTCGCACAGGGTGCGCGCGGCCTGCCGCATCGCCGGCCAGTCCGCGCAGGCGTGCCGCACGTCCCCGAGCGCCGCCAGCAGCCGGGTGCGCAGTGCGGTGGCCTCCTCGGCGGTGGCGACACGATCGATGCGCAGGTACTGCCAGGACTCGCTGACGGGCGTGCGCGTCGCTTTGCGTTCACCGAACTGCAGCAACCGCCCGCCCGCGCCACGCAGCGCGCCCATGATCGGGTGGACGATCAGCTGCACGCTGTGCCCCAACTCGCTTAGCGACAGGTTCAGTGTGTCGACCAGAAACGGCATGTCGTCTGTAATCAGCTCGACAACCGAATAGCTGCTACCCGTCCCAGGCACAAGCAGTGGGCTGGTCACGCGCAGCAGCGTCTGGCGCGGCGCGCGGCGCGCACCGAAGCGAAGTTGCGTCTCCGCCGCTGAGCGCAGCGCACTGGCGCCGGCGGCGCGCCACTCCTCAGGCGGCAAGGTTAGGCGCCATGCCCGCAGCAGGCGGGCGGCGAGCTGCTGGTGGCGGCTGCCGCGCGCGGGCGGTTTGCTCATTGTGCTCGGTCCACCATGGGCGGATCGTACCATTTTAGTCTAATCCCCGGCCCTTACGTGGGCCCGGGCCAGGTAGGCTTCGCTCTGCATCTCGACCAGCCGGCTGGCGGTACGGCGGAACTCAAAGGCCAGCCGCTCTCCCCGGTATAGCCCGGCTGGCGCTGCCGCGGCCGACACCACCAGTTTCACGCCGCGGTCGTAGAACTCGTCGACCAGGCTGATCAGGCGCCGCGCCGCGTTGTCGCGCGGCTCATCGAGCACGGGAATGTCGCTGATAAACACCGTGTGGAAGCCGTCCGCCAGTTCGGCGTAGTCGGCGGCGCTGCGGGTGGTCTCGCACAAGGTCGCGAAGCGGAACCACACCACGCCGCCGGCGCGCCGGTGCGCGGTGAGCGAGCGCCCGTTGATCGCGAGGTGCCGGGAGCTCTCGGCGTGTGCGCCGGCGAGTTCGGCGTACAGCGCCGTGAGCGCGGCCGCGCTCCCCGACGCAGACGCCGGCAGGTAGATCGGCGCCTGGCGGAGCTGGCGCAGACGGTAATCTGCGCCCGCGTCCACCTCCAGCACCTCGAGGTGCTGTTCGAGCAGCGCGATAGCCGGGAGGAAACGCGCGCGTTGCAGGCCCTCGCGATACAAGCCGGATGGGGGCAGATTGCAGGTGATCACCAGCGTGACGCCCTGGCGGAACAGTTCCTCGAACAGCGCGCCGAGCAGCATGGCGTCGGCAATGTCGCTGACTTGCAGTTCATCGAGACACCATAGGCTCGCGCGCCGGGCCATGCGTCGTGCGACGATACGCAGCGGCGCTGCGCGGTGCCCGATCGCCGCCAGCCCGGCATGAACCTCGCTCATCAGCTGGTGAAAGTGCTGGCGCCGCCGCGGCGTGGCGCCTGCCGAGTCGAAGAACAGATCCATGAGCCAGGTCTTGCCGCGGCCCACGCCGCCCCACAGGTAGACGCCACGCGGCGCGCCGCTCGCGCCCCGCGGCCACAGCCGCCGTTGCAGTTGCCCGAGCACGCCCAGTTGCGCGCGCTGCGCGCCCAGTGCCACACGCAGCCGCTCGAGGCGCGCCACGGCCGTTAGCTGCGCCGCGTCGCTGTGCCAACCGTGCGCGGCGAGTTCGCGCGCGTACAGTTCGGGCAGGCCATTCGGGGCAGGCTCGCGCATCGCGCCCCCGACCTCTAGAGATTCTGGTAGTTGGGACCAGAACCGCCTTCCGGCGTGGTCCAGGTGATGAGCCGGTAGGGATCCTTGATGTCGCAGGCCTTGCAGTGCACGCAGTTGGCGGCGTTGATCTGCAGGCGGCGCGTACCGTCATCCGCCGTGAGGATCTCGTACACGGCCGCCGGGCAGAAGCGTGTGCAGGGATTGCCGAATTCACGTGTGCAGCGATCGACGCAGACACTGGTGTCGGCGACGTGCAGGTGCACGGGCTGATTTTCATCGTGCACGGTCGAGGCCAGGTAGACCGCCGCGGTGCGATCGCGTGGCGGCAGCGTGCGCTCGGGCCAGTCGGCGCGCGGGCGCGGCTCCGTGCCGGGCTGGTCGAGCAGCCGGAGCGTGCGATCGTTGGCGGTGTGTTTGAGTGTCCAGGGGGTGCGGCCGCCGACCGCCGTCTCCAGCGCCGCGTTCGCCAGGCCCAGCCACAGCCCACGCTTGAAGCCCGGTTTGATGTTGCGCACCGCGTGCAGCGAGCGGCCGCCCGGCGAGGCCCGCCAGGCCGCGTCGTAACCGGCCGGGGTGGCATGCGCCACCAGGTGCTCGGCGGCCAGCATCCCGGAGCGCATGGCCTGGTGGATGCCCTTGATGCGTGCCGCATCGAGCGTTCCGGCGGCATCGCCGATCAGCAGTGCGCCGGGCATCTCCATGCAGGGGAGCGATTGCGCACCGCCGGCGGCGATGCTGCGTGCACCGTAGGCCAGCAGTTCGCCGCCGTTGAGAAGCGAGCGCAGCATCGGGTGGTTCTTCATTTGCTGGAAGGCTTCGAAGGGCTGGAACAGCGGGTTTTGATAATCGAGGCCGACGACCAGACCGACATAGACGCGATCCTGGTCGAGGTGATAGATGAAACCGCCGCCGAAGGTGTCGCGCGGCATCGGCCAGCCGATCGTGTGCTGCACCAGCCCGGTGCTGCCGCGCCCCGCCGGCAGCTGCCACAGTTCCTTGAAACCGAGCGCAAAAGTGGGCGGCGAGCGGTCGGCATCGAGTTTGAAGCGGGCGATGAGTTCTTTGCTGATGCTGCCGCGGCACCCTTCGGCGAACAAGGTGACCGGCGCCTGGATCTGCGCGCCGAGCGTGAAATGCGCTCCTTCGCTGCCATCTCGAGTGCGCCCCATGTCGCCAAGCTGCACGCCGCAGACCGCGCCGCCGGCGTCGAACAGCGCGCGGCGCGCCGCAAAGCCGGTGAAGACGTCGACCCCGGCGGCTTCTGCCTTGGCGCCCAACCAGGGCATCAACTGCGAGATCGAAACGACAAAGTAGCCGTGGTTGCGCTGCTGCGGCGGCGTCGGCAGGCGGAAGCTTCGCCGTGCGGTGAGGAAGCGGAACTCGTCGTGCTGCACGGCCACGCAGCTGGGCGGCGGCGCGGCACGCCAGTCGGGCACCAGGGCATCGAGCGCCACCGGATCGAGCACCGCGCCGGAGAGCGAATGCGCGCCCAGGCTGGCCGCCTTCTCGACCACACAGACCGAACGCGCGGGATCGAGCTGGCGGAGCCGCAGCGCGCAGGCGAGCCCGGCGGGCCCGGCACCGACGATCGCCACGTCGTAATTCATCACGTCCCGTTCGCTCGTGACCGCGTTCATGCATCCGCTCCCCTTGCGTCGACTTCGCCCGTGGCGGCAAGAATGGCGGCGCGCGCCGCATCGCGCAAGGCCGCGGCACTGTCGGGGTGGCCACCAGTGGCCCACAGCGGCTCCAGGCTGAGCACGGAAATCAACCCAGGGCGAGGCAGCAGGCTCCCGGGGGCGAAACAGCGGCGCGTGCCGAGTATCGCCAGCGGTACCAGCGCCGCACCGGCGCGCCCTGCCGCGGCGAACGCCCCCGTGTGGAAGCGCAGCAGCCCGGGTTGGGTGTGGAAGGTGCCCTCGGGAAAGAAGGCCAGCGAGCCGCCACGTTCCGCGCTGCGGATCACGCGCAGTGCGTCGCGCGAACCGCCAGAGCGGTTACCGCGGGTCACGAATTGCACGCCGATGCGACGCAGCAGGAACCCGGCCAGGGGCACCGAGGCCATTTCCCGCTTGATGACGAAATCGAAGCGTGGCGGCAGCACCGCCGCCAGCACCACGCCGTCGAGGTAGCTGCAGTGATTGGCTACCACGATGCACGGATCCGGCAACGGCCCCCGCCAGCGCACCCGGATCGGCATGCCCATGAGCGCTAATGAGGCGCGACCCGCCCACTGGATCAGACGCCGGCGGCCCGCCAGCGTCGGAATGACGGCCAGGGGCGGCAGCGCCAGCAGCGCCACCGCCAGGAAGGTGGTGATGGCGTAGACGGCGTAAATCAGCCGCAGCGGCAGCAACGCCTGCTCGCCCATGGTGCGCTGCGGAGTTGTGGGCGGCGTCACGGAATTTAGTGCGTCAGTCAATGGGGTGTGTGATCCAGGTCCCCCTATATTAGCCGTTGGCGCGGTTGTGAGTCCCATCACATCGCCGGGCCGGGTTCGCTTTGCATACTGCAGACCTGAGCCAATCCGCCAGCGCACCAGGAATCGCCTTGAGCAGACACGCGACAGTGACCGCCGAGCCGGCCGCCGAAATCATTGATCCGGTCATCGGCCGTTTCCTTGACGCGGTCTGGATGGAGCGTGGGCTGTCGCCGAACACGCTGGCGGCCTACCGCGCCGACCTGATCGCGCTGTCACGCTGGCTGACGCAACGCAACCTGGTGTTGGTGCGTACCGCCCGGGCCGACGTGCTGGCTTTCATCGCCGCACGCGCCGCCGGCGGTTCGCGGCCGCGCTCGACCGCGCGTCAGCTGTCGTCGTTCCGGCGTTTCTTCCGCTATCTTATGCGCGACGGCGTGGTGCGCGAGGACCCGACCGCGCAGATTGCCATGCCGCGCATCGGCCGCTCGCTGCCCAAATCGCTGACTGAAGCCGAGGTTGAGTCGCTCCTGATGGCGCCGACCGTTAGTGATCCGCTCGGCAACCGCGACCGCACCATGCTCGAAGTGCTGTACGCTACGGGGCTGCGTGTTTCCGAACTCGTGAGTCTGCGCGTCGACCAGGTGAACCTCACCCAGGGCGTGCTGCGCGTGCTCGGGAAAGGCAACCGCGAACGCCTGATTCCGCTCGGCGAGGAAGCGGTGCGTTGGCTCAACTCCTTCATCGGCAGTCCGCGTGCCGAGATCCTGCTTGAGCGCAGCACCGACTATCTGTTTCCGACCCGACGGGGCGATCGCATGACGCGCCAGGCTTTCTGGCACATCATCAAGCGCTACGCGCGCAAGGCCAGCGTCAGTCGCGAGCTTTCGCCGCACACGCTGCGGCACGCCTTCGCCACGCACCTGCTCAACCATGGCGCCGACTTGCGCGTGGTGCAGATGCTGCTCGGCCACAGCGATCTGTCGACCACGCAGATCTACACGCACGTAGCCCGCGAGCGCATGAAGGAACTGCATTCCGAGCATCATCCGCGCGGCTGATCAGCCGCCGTCCGCGTTCGCGCCCGCGTGCGGCGCTCTGCTAGACTCACGCCCATGAACTTCAAACACAGCCTGCCTTGGTGCCTTGCGGCCGTACTGAGCGGCGCCGCCCTGGCGCTGGGTACTTCCAGCGCGCCGTCGCCGCCGGCGGCAGTGACAGCCGCGCCGGCCGGCCCCGCGGCACCGCTCTCGCCCCTGGAAGCCGAGCTTGCGGCGGTGGCCGCGCACCTGCCCGGCGCTCACCCCGGCGACATACGTACCACGCCGATCCCCGGCATCTACGAATTCCGGCAGGGCGCCGAATTGGTCTACGTGACCGCCGACGGGCGCTACGGCTTGGCCGGTGATCTTTACCGTCTGGCCGACCGGAGCAATCTCAGTGATGCGCGCCGGCGCGAGCTGCGCCTGGGTCTGATCAGCGCTGTGCCCGAATCCTCGATGGTGGTGTTTTCGCCCGCGGCGCCGGCCAAGTACACGATCACCGTGTTCACGGATGTCGATTGCACTTATTGCCGCGCGCTGCACAAGCAGATCGCCGACTACAACCGCCTGGGCGTGAAGGTGCGTTACATGTTCTTCCCGCGCAGCGGGCCGAACACCGAGAGCTGGTCAAAGGCTGAGCAGGTGTGGTGTTCCGCCGACCGGCGCACGGCGCTGACGCAGGCGAAACTGGGCGGGGCGCTCTCGGTGGCGGTCTGCAAGCCCAATCCGATCGCTGAGCAATATGCGCTCGGCCGCGCGATCGGGCTCACCGGCACGCCGGGCATCGTCACCGAATCGGGCGAATTGCTCCCGGGCTACGCGCCGCCCGACGAGCTGGTGCAGGAACTGCAGAAGGATGCCCCGCGTGGCTAGAGCGTGCGGCGGCGGCTGGGGCCGGCTCAGCGTTCCAGGAGCCCCAGCTTACCGGGCTTGCCGTCCCATTCCTTCGCGTCAGCCGGCGGCGTGCCGCGCTCGGCGATCACCGGCCACAGCTTGGCCAGTTCGGCGTTGAGCGCCGTGAATTTCTCCTGTCCGGCGGGCAGTTCTTCCTCGGAGTAGATGGCTTCGGCCGGGCATTCCGGTTCGCACAGCGTGCAGTCGATGCACTCATCCGGGTCGATGACCAGGAAGTTCGGGCCGACGTGGAAACAATCCACGGGGCAGACCTCCACGCAGTCCATGTACTTGCACTTGATGCAGTTTTCGGTGACGACGAAGGTCATTGAGGCTCCGGATCGGACGGGGCGCAAACGGGCGCGCCAGGGGAACCGCGCTATTGTGCCAAAGGCCAACGCCAGCGCAAGCGCAGCGGTGCCATAAGCGTATGCAGGCGCTAGTGCGCTGGGCGCTCGATATCGTGGAAATGGATGCGTTCGAGCTGCTCGCGCCGGTCGGCGAGGAAGCGTTCGAGGGCGAAGCGGATGCTGGCGAAGGCGATTTTCTGCCAGGGGATCTCGGCCTCCGCGAACAGTGCCGTTTCCAGGCTTTCTACCCCGACGCCATAGTCCGCGGCGCGCATCCGGGCCCGGAACATCACGTGCACCTGCGCGGCGTGCAGCACGTTGACCACGCTCAGCAGCGTCCCCACTTCGACCTCGGCCAGCGCTTCTTCGGCGGTCTCGCGCGCCGCCGCGGTGTGCATCGATTCGCCGATCTCGAGGAAGCCCGCGGGCGCGGTCCAGTAGCCGCGCCGCGGCTCGATGGCGCGCCGGCACAGCAGGATGCGGCCCTGCCATTCGGGCACGCAGCCGACCACCACGCGCGGGTTTTCGTAGTGCACGGCGCCGCAGCTGTCGCATACGGCGCGCGGCAGCTGGTCACCCTCGGGGATCCGCCGGTGTACGGGCTGGCCGCAGCTGGAACAGAATTTCATGACGGGCATGGTGGCCTGTGATCGGGGGATTCGGGTATCGTACTCGAATTGCCCACGGCCTCGTGGCGGAACTGGTAGACGCAGTCGACTCAAAATCGACCGGGCTTGCCCATCTCGGTTCGACTCCGAGCGAGGCCACCACCCCTGACCCGAATGCAACGCAGCGACTTCGACTATTCCCTGCCGGCCGAGCTGATCGCACAGACGCCGCTGGCACGGCGCTCGGCCAGCCGTCTGCTGCTGCTCGATGGCGCCACCGGCCGTTGCGCCGACCATGAGATCGCCGCGCTCCCCGGACTTCTGCAGCCTCTCGACCTGCTGGTGTTCAACGATACGCGGGTGCTGCCGGCGCGCCTGGCCGCGCGGCGGACTTCTGGCGGCCGCGTCGAGATTTTTCTCGAGCGCGCGCTCGAGGGCTGCGGCGCCCTGGTGCAGATGCGCGCCAGCAATCCGCTGCGCGCCGGCGAGCAACTGGCCACGGCCGGCGGGCTGGTCAGGCTCATGGCCAGGCAGGACGATCTGTGGGCAGTGACACTGCCGGAGCCGGCCGCGGAATTCTTCGGGCGCTGCGGCGCGGTCCCGCTCCCGCCCTACATCACGCGCGCACCGGACGAGCGCGACCGCGAACGCTACCAGAGCCTGTTCGCGCGCGTGCCCGGCGCGGTGGCGGCGCCCACCGCCAGCCTGCATTTCGATGAGCTGTTGCTGGCGGCCCTCGCCAGGCGCGGCATTGCCCGCGCGCTCGTGACCTTGCACGTGGGCGCTGGCACCTTCCACCCGGTGCGTACCGAGGCGCTTGACGATCACCTCATGCACGCCGAGTGGTACGAAGTCCCCGCGGCGACGGTCGCCGCGATCGCCGCCACGCGCGCGGCCGGCGGGCGGGTGATTGCCGTGGGCACCACGGTGGCGCGTGCGCTCGAATCCGCCGCCGCGGCTACGGGCGCGGTGTGCGCGGGTCATGGTGAAACGAGGCTGTTCATCCGGCCAGGGTTCCGCTTCCGGGTCGTCGACGGGCTGGTGACGAATTTTCACCTGCCCGGATCGACCCTGCTGATGCTGGTCGCGGCATTCGTCGGACGCGAGGCGGTGCTCGCCGCGTACCGCCATGCCATCCTGCAGCGCTACCGCTTCTTCAGCTATGGTGATGCGATGCTGATCTGGCCCGCCAACGGCGCACGCGCATGAAGCTGCGATTCGAACTGCTGCACACCGACGGCGCCGCGCGTTGCGCACGCGTGCATCTGCCGCACGGCGTGGTCGACACGCCGGCCTTCATGCCGGTGGGTACCTACGGCACGGTCAAGGGCATGACGCCCGAAGAGCTCGAGGGCTTGGGCGCGCAGATCGTGCTTGGCAACACCTTTCATCTTGCCTTGCGCCCGGGCGCGGAAATCGTTGCGCTCCACCGCCACGGCCTGCACGGCTTCATGGGCTGGGAGCGGCCGATACTCACTGATTCGGGCGGCTTTCAGGTGTTCAGCCTGGCCAAACTCCGCAAGATCACCGAGCAGGGCGTGCGCTTCCGCTCGCCGGTGGACGGCGCTGAAGTGCACATGAGTCCCGAGGATTCGATGGACGTGCAGCGCGCGCTGCAGTCCGACATCGCCATGGCCTTCGACGACTGCACGGCCTTTCCGGCGAGCGAAGCGCAGGCGCGCGAATCGATGGAACGTTCGATGCGCTGGGCGGAGCGCGGCCACACGCACTACTACCGTGACGCGCCGCCCGGCCACCTGTTCGGCATCGTGCAGGGAGGCATGCATGCGTCGCTCCGCACAGCGTCGCTCGAAGCCTTGTCAAAGCGCGAATGGCCGGGCCTCGCGGTCGGCGGCCTTGCGGTGGGCGAGCCGGAAGCGGAGCGGCTGCGGATACTCGAACACACGCTGCCGTTGATGCCCGCCGACCGCCCGCGCTACCTCATGGGGGTGGGTTACCCGCAAGACATCGTCGCGGCGGTCCTGCGGGGCGTCGACATGTTTGACTGCGTGATGCCCACGCGCCATGCCCGCACCGGGCATCTGTTCACCAGCGCCGGCATCATCAACATCCGCAATGCCTGCTATCAGCGCGACACCGGGCCGCTGGACCCGGAGTGCGCCTGCGGCACCTGCCGGCGCTACACGCGTGCGTATCTGCGGCACCTCGACCGCTGCAACGAGATCCTGGGGGTACGGCTCGCCACCGTCCACAACCTGCATTTCTATCTGGATTTGATGCGCCAGATCAGGGCGGCCATCGCCGCCGGGACGCTTGGCGAGCTGGCCGCCCGGATTATGGCGATTCCGCGGCGCAGCCCCGCGCCTGTGGCATAATGCCGCCCTGTTTCGCACCCGGGGTGGGTCCGCACGCCCCGCACATCGTCTGAAAACCACCGGAAGGTCTGCCCATGGATTTCCTGATTTCACCAGCATATGCACAGGCTGCGGGTGCGCCCGCGGGCGCAGGGTTCAGCCAGATTCTGATCCTGGTCGTGTTCGTCGCGATCTTCTATTTCATGCTGATCCGGCCACAGCAGAAGCGCCAGAAGGAACAGCAGGCGATGCTGGCCAAGCTGGCCAGTGGTGATGAGGTGGTCACCAGCGGCGGAATCCTCGGGCGCATCAGCGAGGTCGGCGACAGTTTTGTCACGCTCGAAGTGGCGGACGGCGTGCGCATCCGCGTGCAGCGCGGCCAGATTTCGCAGCTCATGCCCAAGGGCACGCTCAAGGGCGCCTGAGAGAAACTCATGCTGGAATTCCCGCGCTGGAAATACACGCTGGTCGCGCTCGTCATGCTGCTGGCGCTGATGTTCGCGTTGCCGAATTTCTTCGGCACCGATCCGGCGCTGCAGGTGGCGCGCAAGAACCGCCTGCCGATGGACGAGTTCGCACGCCAGGCGGTCGAGCAGGTGCTGAACACCCGCGCCGCGCCGTTTCGCGGCGCCTACGTCGACGACGGCAAGCTGATCGTCCGCTTCGCCAGCGTCGCCGATCAGCTCAAGGCGCGGGACACGGTCAACGAGTCCCTGGCCGCCGACTACGTTTCCGCGCTGACCACCGCCTCGCGGGCTCCGGCGGCGCTGCGGCGCTTCGGCCTGCGGCCCATGCCGCTCGGCCTCGATCTGCGCGGCGGCCTGTACCTTTTGTATCAGGTGGACGTGAACGGCGCGGTGGCGCAGCTGCTCGAAAGCTACGACCAGGGGTTCCGGCGCACGCTGGCTGGCGCCAACCTGCCGTTCACCGATATCACCACCTACACCGGCAGCAAGAGCTCCATCGCCAACGCGCTGCGCGTGTCGCTGCCCGCCGGCGCCGATGTGGGCGCGGTGCGCGAGGCGCTCCGCAAGGGCAACGGCGACCTGACTTTCAGCATCGGCAGCAGCGATTCGGGCCCGACCATCGACATGGAAATGTCCCCGACCCAGGTCAAGGCCCGTCAGGATTACGCGCTGCAGAAGAACATTACGACGCTCCGCAACCGCGTCAATGAACTGGGCGTTTCCGAGCCGATCGTTGCGCAGCAGGGGATCGATCGTATCAACGTGCAGTTGCCCGGCGTGCAGAACTCCGCCGAGGTCAAGGACATCCTCGGTAAGGTGGCGACCCTGGAGTTCCGACTCGAGGATTCGCAGAACAACGCCGGCGAAGCCAAGCAGCGTGGCCGCGCGCCGCTCGGCTCCAAGCTCTACGACATGGATGGCCGTCCGGTGCTGCTCAAGCGCGAGCTGATCGCCACCGGCGACCAGCTCACCAACGCCACCTCGAGTTCGGGCAATGAAGGTCCCGAGGTCAACGTCACGCTCAACGGCCAGGGCGGCGATTCGATGCTGCGCAACACGCGGCTCAACGTCAGGAAACGCATGGCAGTGGTCTACATCGAGAAGAGCCGCGAGAGCCACGTGGTCGACGGCCAGAAAACCTCGCACGATGTCACGACCGAAAAGATCATCAGCCTGGCGACGATCCAGGCGGTCTTGAGCAACCAGTTCCGCATCACCGGCCTGACTGCCATCGAGTCACGGGAGCTGGCCCTGCTGATGCGCTCCGGGTCGCTGTCGGCGCCGATCTTCGCGGTCGAGGAGCGCACCATCGGTCCGAGCCTCGGCGCCGAGAACATCCGCAAAGGCGTGCAGGCACTGGTCATCGGCATGCTGGCGGTGTTTGCATTCATGGCGCTCTACTACCAGCGCTTCGGCTGGGTGGCCAACCTGGTGCTGCTGGCGAACGTCGTGCTGCTTACCGCGTTGCTGTCGATGCTGCGCGCGACACTCTCACTGCCTGGCATCGCCGGCATCATCCTTACCGTGGGCATCGCCGTGGACGCCAACGTGCTGATCTATGAGCGCATCCGCGAGGAGCTGCGCAATGGCGTGTCGCCGCAGGCGGCGATCCGCGCCGGCTTCGACAAGGCCTTCTCGGCGATCCTCGATTCGAACGTTACGGCCTTTATTGCCGGCCTGGTGCTGTGGGTGGTGGGGCGCGGGGCGATTCGCGGTTTCGCGGTGGTGCTGACGCTGGGCATCCTCACCTCGATGTTCACCTCGCTAATGGGCAGCCGGGCGTTGATCACCCTCATGTATGGCGGGCGCCGCAAGCTCGACCGCCTCTCGATCGGGTAAGGAGAGTACGGTGGAATTCTTCAAGAAAGCCACGAGCTTTCCTTTCATGTCGACGCGCAAGCTGTGGTACGGCTTGTCACTGGGGCTGATGGCGCTGGCCATCGGTTCGTTTTTCATCCGCGGCCTGAACCTCGCGGTCGATTTCACCGGCGGCGTGCAGGTGCAGGCGGGCTTCACCAACGCGGTGAACATCGATGCCCTGCGCAGCGGGCTCGAGGGCGCAGGTTTTCACGAACCACAGGTGCAGATCCTCGGCTCCTCGCGCGAGGCGGCGATCCGGCTGCCGCCGCAGACCGGCCAGAGTGGCGATGTGATCCGCGCGCGCATCGAAACCGTGCTGCACGGGATCGATCCCAAGGCCGACATCACCAGCCTCGATGTGGTGGGTCCGCAGGTGGGCGACGAGCTCACGCGCGGCGCGATTGGCGCGCTGAGCGCGACACTGGCGTTGATTTTTCTCTACATCGCCTTCCGTTTTCACACCTGGCGCCTGTCGCTGGGCGCCATCCTCGCCGTGCTTCACGACCCGATCCTGGTGCTGGGCGCGTTTTCGGTCTGGCATACCTCGTTCGACCTGCCGGTGGTTTCGGCGATGCTCGCGGTCATTGGTTATTCCCTGAACGACACGGTCGTGGTGTTCGACCGCATCCGCGAGCGATTCGAGGGCAGCCGGCGGCTCGAGCCGGTGGCGGTGCTCGATCAATCGATCAACCAGACGCTGTCGCGCACCATCATGACCAAGGTCGTGACGTTGATCGTGGTCGTGGCGCTGTACGCGCTCGGCGGCCAGGCGCTCAAGGGCTTCTCGGAGGCGCTGATCATTGGCATCCTCGCCGGCACCTACTCCTCGATCTACATCTCGAGCGCCATCGCGCTTGATTGCGGCTTGAAAGCCGAGCACCTGCTGCCGATCTCGGTGAAGCGACCGGTAGACGACCTGCCCTAAGGAGCGCGCATGCTGGCGATGCTCTCCGATCCGTCCACCTGGGTGGCCTTTGCGACGCTCTCGTTGCTCGAGATCGTGCTGGGCATCGACAACGTCATCTTCCTGGCCATCCTGGTCGGACGGCTCCCGCCCGAGCGGCAACCGCGCGCGCGGGTCGTGGGCCTCGCGCTTGCCATGTTGACGCGCATCGCGCTGCTGTTCTCGATCGTGTGGCTGATTCGCCTGACCAAACCCTGGTTCTCGTTGCTGGGGCAGGAGATTTCCGGTCGCGATCTGATCCTGGCCGGCGGTGGCCTGTTCCTGCTCGCCAAGAGCGTGCTCGAGATTCACCACACGCTGGAGGGCGCCGCCGCGGAGCACCGCGCGCGCGCGCTGGCCAGTTTCGCCGCCATCGTCGTGCAAATCGCGATCATCGACATCGTGTTCTCGCTCGATTCGGTCTTCACGGCAGTGGGACTGGCGCGCCCCGACCAGGTGCCGGTCATGGTCGCCGCCATCGTCCTTTCCATCATCGTCATGATGTGGCTGTCGGGGCCGATCTCCGAGTTCGTGGAGACGCACCCCACGATCAAGATCCTCGCGCTGGCATTTCTGATCCTGGTCGGCGTAGCGCTGATCGCCGAGGGAATGGACTTCCACATCCCGAAGGGCTACCTGTACTTCGCGATGGCGTTCTCGGTACTGGTCGAGATGATCAATATCCGCCTGCGCCGGCTCCTCGACGCGCGGCGCCAGCGGCGCGCGTCCTGAGTGTGAGCAGGCCCTGGATCGCAGCAGCGGGCTATTCGGCCAGTTGCTGCAGCGGTGCGCCAGTGAGCCGGTAAATACACCATTCGTCCAGGGCCACGGCGCCGAGCTGCAGATAGAAGTCGATCGCCAGGGCGTTCCACTTGAGCGCCGACCATTCGAGCCGACCGCAGCCGCGCGCCACGACTTCCCGCGCCAGGTGCTGCAGCAGCGCCTTGCCCACCCCACGCTTGCGAAACGCCGGATCGACGAACAGGTCTTCGAGGTAGATTCCCGGCCTGGCGAGGAAGGTCGAATAATTGTGGAAGTACAGCGCGAAGCCCGCTGGCCGCGCATCGCAATCGGCGAGCACCACCTCGGCGTAGCGCCGCTCGCCGAACAGCGTCGCGCGCAGCGCCGCCTCGGTGGCGACGACTTCGGGTTCCAGGTGTTCGTAGACGCCGAGCGCGCGGATGAAGCGCAGGATCTGCGGTACGTCGCCCGGTTCGGCGTTGCGGAGCGTGACCATGCTCCGCATTCTAAGGCCTGGCTGCCGGGCTTGGGGGCGGGCGGCGCTGCGGCGGACCGTCGCTGGCCTCGAGGCTCGTGTAGCTGCAGCAGCCGCTCAGCTTTGCTTGGCAAGCCCGCTGTGGCGGTACGAGTACAGGGCATAGATCGCGAGTCCCGCGGCGGACCAGATGAAGAACGCTTTCCAGGTGATCGCGGGAAGCCCGCCCATGAGGAATGCGCAGAAGCCCATGCCGAGTACCGGTACCAACGGAACCCACGGTGTCCGGAACGGACGCTTGAGTTCCGGGCGGGTCCTGCGCAGCACGATGACGCTGGTGCACACCAGAAAAAAGGCCGCGAGCGTGCCCAGGTTGACCAACTGAGCCACTTTGCCAATCGGCGACAGGCCTGCGATCAGGGCGATGACGATGCCAGATCCCAGGATGAGGCGGACTGGCGTCTGTGTCCTGGGATTGACTTTGGCCAGTGGCATGGGCAGGAGTCCGTCGCGCGACATCGCCAGCACCACACGGGTCAGGCCGAAAAAAAGCACCAGCATCACTGTGGTGATGCCGGCCAAAGCGCCGATCGAGATCAGGGCTTCTGCCCAACCGATGCCGAGCTGCTTGAGTGCATCGGCGATCGGCGCCTTGATGTCAATCTGGTCGTAATGCACGACGCCGGTGAGGATGCCAGACACCACGATGTAA
>JAYUZI010000082.1:0-33051 GCA_043751915.1 Gammaproteobacteria bacterium
AGGCCGATGACGCTGCCCGCCAGATGCGAGATCTCCAGCACCGCGAGCGGCAACGCCTGCCAGAGCAGTGATATGCGCGAGTCGATGGCGGGCGTGGCACCGGAAACCAGCAGCAGGAAGCCAGCCAGGAACACCAGCGCGCCGCTCACCTGTGGCACGATCGGAGTCACGTACACGGCAACCAGCTGCTCGAGGCGCGACAGCCGCGGCCGCACTGCCAGGATCTGCTGTCCGCCGAACATGAGCGCCGCCACGCACAACGGCAGCACGTAGTAGACCGCGCGCCATGCCAGCAGCGAACCCGCAAGCTGCGCGGCCGGCACTCCGGAGAGCGCCAGCACGATCACCGATTCGAAGACACCGAGACCACCTGGTACGTGGCTGATGACGCCGGCGGTGATGGCCACCGCGTACACGCCAACGAACACCGGCAGCGTGACCGGCGCAGCGGCGGGCAGCAGGAACCACAGCACCGCTGCCGAGCACGACAGGTCGGCCACCGCCAGCAGGATCTGCGGCAGGGCCACGCCCGGGGCCGGCGCGCGCAGCGCCCAGCCGCCCATTTCAATGGCCACCGGTTGCAGCAGTGACCACAGCCCATAGCATGCCACGCCGGCGAGCAGCCCGATGCCCAGGATTCCCACCACCGGCACCGCAAGATGCAGGGCCGCCGCTCCGGCCGCTGGAGCCGCGAGGAAGGCGACGCCCGCCAGCACGGCCAGGCCAATCGCCGTGGTCACGCCGCAGAACACGGCCACCGCGGCCACATCGGCGGCGCTCAGGCCGGAGCTGGCATACAGGCGGTAACGCACAGCCGCGCCGGTGAAGCTCGCGACGCCCAGGTTGTGTCCAAAGGCGTAAGCGATGAACGACGTGAATGCCGCGCGCGGGTAAGGCAGGGGCTTGTCGATATAGCGCAGCGCGAGCACATCGTAGAAGCCCAGCAGCCAGTAGCTGAGCAGCGTGAACAGCACCGCACGCATGGCGGCGCCGAGCGGAATCGCGCGGAGCGCTGCCAGAATGTTGGGCAGCCGGATCTGTACGAGCTCGCGATGGATCACCCACACGACGAGAGCAAACACCAGCACTGTGAATACCGGCAGCAGCCAGCGCCGCCAGAATTCTTGCAGACCGGTCGTGTTCATCCCGCTCACCGTTGCGGCGCTGCTGACCGCCACAGTGCCACGGCGGCTGTGCACCAGCCGGTGATCAGGCACAGTCCACCCACCGGGGTGAGCACGCCGATGAAGCGCGGCGCCCCGCACAGCAGCAGGTAAAGGCTTCCGGAAAACAGCAGCACGCCTGCGAGCAATAGCTCGCCAGCAAGCCGCAATCCGCGGCCGCCACGCTGCGCTGCCAGCACGCCCACCAGCAACAGGCCCAGCGCGTGGATGAACTGATACAGCACGGCGGTCTGCAGGACCGCGTAACGATCGGGTGTCAGGCGATCCTTCAGTGCGTGCGCGCCAAAAGCGCCCACGACCGTCGCAACCGCCATCAGCAGCGCCCCGCCCACGAGTGCCCGCCGCCCGGAAACAGGCAGCGCCGCGGGCGTGCTCACGCGCGGCCCTTGCGCTTGCCGGCCGGGGCACCGGGCCGCGGGGCGCGCGGCGTGTGCGGCAGTCCCGTGTGTTGCGTGCGGATCGGCTGGTTGCGCGTCGGCGCGGCACGCTGCCCTTCGCGCGCCAGCCCCGTGCCCGGCGGCTGCCAGGAAGGAATGAGCTGCTGCTTGCCCGGTCCGATCAGGTCGGCGCGACCCATGCGGCGCAGGGTCTCGCGTAGCAGTGGCCAGTTATTCGCGTCGTGATAGCGCAGGAATGCCTTGTGGAGCCGGCGCACGCGCAGCCCCTTTGGCACCGTGACGCCGGCACTGCTGCGCGTCACGCGACGCAGCGGATTCTTGCCGGTGTGATACATCGCCGTGGCCGTGGCCATGGGCGATGGCAGGAAGGCCTGCACCTGGTCGGCGCGGAAGCCATTGCGCTTGAGCCAGAGCGCGAGTTCCAGCATGTCTTCGTCCGTGGTGCCTGGGTGTGCCGCTATGAAATAAGGAATGAGGTACTGCTCCTTCCCCGCCTCTTTCGAGTACTTGTCGAACAGTTCCTTGAAGCGGTGGTACGTGCCGACGCCCGGCTTCATCATCATCGCCAGCGGACCCTCGCGCACGTGCTCGGGGGCGATTTTCAGATAGCCGCCGACGTGGTGCTGCGCCAGTTCGCGTACGTATTCGGGCGACTCGATCGCCAGGTCGTAGCGCACGCCGGAGGCGATCAGCACTTTCTTGACGCCCGGCAGTTCGCGCGCGCGGCGATACAGATGCACCAGTGCGCTGTGATCGGTATTCAGGTTCGGACAGACGCCGGGAAAAACGCAGGACGGACGGCGACAGGCGCTCTCGATCTCCGGGCTCTTGCAGGCCAGGCGATACATGTTGGCGGTCGGGCCGCCGAGGTCCGAAATCACGCCAGTGAAGCCCGGCACCACGTCGCGGATCTTCTCGATCTCGCGGATCACGGAATCTTCCGAGCGATTCTGGATGATGCGGCCCTCGTGCTCGGTGATCGAACAGAAGGTACAGCCACCAAAACACCCTCGCTGTATCGACACCGAAAACCGGATCATCTTGTAAGCGGGGATATTCGCGTTGCCATAGGCCGGGTGCGGCCGCCGCTGGTACGGTGCCTCATAGATCCAGTCCATCTCCGGCATGGCCAGCGGGATCGGCGGCGGGTTCAGCCACACGTCCTGGTCGCCGTGCCGCTGCACCAGCGCGCGCGCGTTGCCGGGGTTCGACTCCAGATGCAGGATGCGCGAGGCATGCGCGTAGAGCACCGGATCGTCGGCTACCTGCTCGTAAGACGGCAGGCGGATCACGCTGTACGCACGGCTCAAATTGGGCACGCGGCGCACAAATCTTACTACGCTGACGCCGGGCTCAGGCGTCAACGCTGCAGGCGCCGGCGTCGTGCCGCCTTGCGGCGTCATCGCATAGGGGTCGATTGGCGGATTGAGCGGACCTGGCGTATCCAGATGCGTCGAGTCGATTTCTATCCAGCCCTCGGGGACACCACGGCGTGCGTAAGCGGTGCCGCGGATGTCGGTAAGCGCGTCGATCGTGGCACCTTCGTCGAGGCGACGCGCAATCTCCATGATCTGGCGCTCGGCGTTGCCAAATACGAGCAGATCGGCTTTGGCATCAAGCAGAATCGAGCGCCGGACCTTTTCCGACCAGTAATCGAAGTGCGCGATGCGACGGAGCGAAGCTTCAATGCTGCCGATCACCAGCGGCACATCTCTATAGGCCTCGCGCACCCGCTGCGCGTACACGATCACCGAGCGGTCGGGTCGCAACCCGCCCTTGCCCTCGGGCGTATAGGCATCATCGCTCCGCACCCGCCGGTCGGCGGTATAGCGGTTGACCATGGAATCCATGTTGCCCGCGGTCACGCCGAAGAACAGCCGCGGGCGGCCGAGCGCGCGGAACGGCTCCGCGCTGTGCCAGTCGGGCTGGGCAATGATGCCGACACGGAACCCCTGCGCCTCGAGCACCCGGCCGATCACCGCCATGCCAAAGCTCGGGTGATCCACATAGGCGTCGCCCGTGACGATGATGATGTCGCATTGATCCCAACCGAGCTGGTCCATCTCGGCACGCGACATGGGCAGGAATGGCGCCGGCGGGCGGCGCCTGGCGGCGGCCGGCACGATCCAGGACTGAAGTTGCGGGGCGACGTGCATACGCTGATTATAGGCGCGCGGGCTAAATCACAGGGAAAGACTCATGAAAATCACGGGCGGGTGCCTCTGCGGCGCGGTGCGTTATGAAAGCTCGGCTCCACCCCTGATTGCGCGCGTGTGTTGGTGCCGGCTTTGCCAGTACCTCGGCGCCGGGAGCGGCACCGTGAACGCCTGCTTCAAGACCGAATCATTCATGGTGCATGGGGAAACAACCGACTACCCGGGGGTCGCTGACAGCGGCAACAACATGCACCGCCGCTTCTGCCCGACCTGCGGCACGCCTCTGTTCAGCGCGGCGGAGTCGCGACCACATCTGATCTTCGTGCGTGCCGGGAGCCTCGATGACCGCGAGGTCGTAAAGCCGGCCATGACCATCTGGACCTCGGCGGCGCCGACCTGGGCGTGCATCGCCGACGACCTGCCGCGGGTCGAGCGGCAGCCGCCACCGCCGGCGGGCGGGCCGTGAATTCGCTCGCAGAGCGCTAGAATGCCGCCACTGCCTGCGCGAAGCGCGCCGCGGCGCCCGCCGAATACGCGATAAACAGCGACGGCTCGGCGAGTTCCAGTTCCAGCAGGCAAGGCGCCCCGTCATCGCCACGCACCAGGTCGATGCGGGCGTAGAGCAAGGGCTCGAACGGCAGGGCCTTGAGCACGCGCTCGCCCAGCTCGAGTTCGTCGCTACCCGGCGTACGCGGCGTGATCTGCTCGGGTGCGAACAGTGCGCTGGTCGGCGCCGAGCCGCGCTGCAGCAGCGGCCCCTTGCGGATGGCGTGACTGAACTGGCTGCCAAAGTAGATGAGCGCGGTTTCACCGTAATCGTCGACCCGCTCGAGGTACGGTTGCACCAGGACGCTCCGTCGCTCCGCCAGCAGGCGCGACACGTGCGCCACCATGGCCGTGACTTCAGTGCGCGGGTGACGCTGGGCGTCGCGCGAACCCGAGCCGACCACGGGCTTGATCACCACGTCGGCGGCCGCGTGACCCTGCAGGAATTGTCGCATGAGCGCGGCAGCGTCGCCCCCCGGCTCGACGAAAGTGGTCGGCACGATGGCCGCGCCCGCGCGGCGCAGCTCGGCAAGGTAGTGCTTGTCGAGGTTCCAGCGGACCACCGGCGGCGGATTGAGGACGCGGGTCACCGCAGCGGTCCGGTCGAGCCAGGCCATGAACTCGGGCAACCGCGCCGAGTAGTCCCAGGTGGAGCGCAGCAGCGCCACGCGGTAACGCGACCAATCGACACCCTGGTCATCCCACTCGACTACTTCGGCGGGCAGCTGCCGCTCACCGAGGGCCGCGACGAGCGGGGGCAGGTCTTCGTCCAGATCGTGCGCGGCGCGTGCGGTCACCAGGGCAATCGGTCGGGCGGGCTCAGCAGCGTGGGCCATCGAAATACATCCTGGCGGCGGAACGCCATTCTACGCAACAACCGCTAAAATGCCCCGATGAATGACCGCGCCACCGAGGCCATCGTCGTCCGCGGCGCCTGCCAGAACAACCTCCGCAATCTCGACCTGGAAATTGCCCACGGCGACCTCACCGTGGTCACGGGCGTATCCGGCTCAGGCAAGTCCTCGCTGGTATTCGACACGCTGTATGCCGAAGGACAGCGGCGCTACGTCGAGACCTTCTCGCCCTACGCGCGCCAGTTCCTGGATCGCTGCGACAAACCGCGGGTCACCAGTATCGAGGGGATTCCGCCGGCCATCGCCATCGATCAGGTCAATCCGGTGCGCACCTCGCGTTCCACCGTCGGGACGATGACCGAGATCAACGATCACCTCAAACTCCTCTATGCCCGCGCCGCGGTGCTGCATTGCCGGCAGTGCGGCCGGCCGGTGCGGCGCGACAGCCCGGCGAGCATCGCGGAAAACGTGCAGCAACACGCGGCGGCCATGGGTGAGGTGCGTCTGCTGGTGTGTTTCCCGGTTACGGTGCCGCCCAGCATGGCGGTTGCCGAGATCCGCGCCGAACTCGAGCGCCAGGGATATGCGCGTGTGCACCGTGAGAGTCCCGGGGAGCTGGAGGTCATCCAGGACCGGCTGCGCGCCGATGCCGAACACGCCGCGCGGCTCCATGAAGCGCTGGAAGCCGCGCTGCGTTCCGGACACGGACGCATCATCGTGCATGCGGTGGACGAAGCGGGGACCGAAACCGGCAGCTGGCGCTATTCGAGCGATCTGCATTGCGCCGATTGCAACCTGCACTACCAGGATGCCACGCCGTCGCTGTTTTCCTTCAACTCCGCCATCGGCGCCTGTGGACAGTGCCGCGGCTTCGGTCGCGTAATCGGCATCGACTATGCGCTGGTGATTCCCGACGAGGGCAAGACGCTGGGCGGTGGCGCCATTCGCCCCTGGCAAACGCCCTCGTTCAAGGAATGCCAGGACGATCTCGTCCGCCATGCGAAACGCCGCGGCATCGCGCTCGACGTGCCCTGGCGGGAACTCCCGGAGACCGATCGCGAGTGGGTGATCGAGGGCGAAGGCGCCTGGACGAAGAAAACCTGGTACGGGCTGCAGCGCTTCTTTGCCTGGCTGGAGACCAAGGCCTACAAGATGCACATCCGCGTGCTGCTGTCGAAGTACCGCAGCTATACGCAGTGCACGCTCTGCAACGGCGCGCGGTTGAAGCCGGACGCGCTGCTGTGGCGGCTCGGCGCGCACAGCGGCGCACGCGGCGGCAACATTCATGAGCTCGTGTGCATGCCGGTGAGCGACTGCCGCAACTTTATCGAGAATCTGCGCCTGACCGCGCCGCTCGACGAGGCGGCCAAATTGGTACTGACGGAATTGCGGTCCCGGCTCGGGTATGTCTGCGCAGTTGGCCTCGGGTACCTGACCCTCGACCGCCAGTCGCGCACGCTCTCGGGCGGCGAGGTCCAGCGCATCAATCTTACCACCGCGCTCGGCACCTCGCTCGTCAACACGCTGTTCGTGCTGGACGAGCCCTCGATCGGGCTGCATGCGCGCGACATGGGCCGCGTCATCGCTGTCATGCACCGGCTGCGCGACGCCGGCAATACCTTGCTGGTGGTCGAGCACGATCCGCAGATCATGTACGCCGCCGACCGGCTGCTCGATCTTGGCCCCGGCGCGGGCGAACACGGCGGGCGGATCGTCAGTTACGGCACACCCGCCGAGGTCGCCGCCGACCGCAGCTCGCTCACGGGTGCTTGGCTGGCTGGGCGCAAGCGGTTGCCGCCGCTTCGCCAGAGCGCGGCTGTGCGGGACGGCGGGGAACGTTACGACGCAGCGAGTGCGCTTGAGCTCACCGGCGTGTCCGCGCACAACCTGAAGAATATCGACGTGCGCATTCCGCTGCGCCAACTGGTATGCCTGACCGGCGTGTCGGGGTCAGGAAAATCGACGCTGATCGAACAAGTGCTCTACCCGGCGCTGCAGAAGGCCAAGGGCAAGGCCAGCGATACGCCGCTCGCGCATCGCGAACTGCGCGGCGCCGAACTGATTGAGTCCGCCGTACTCATCGACCAGCAGCCGATCGGCCGCACCACGCGCTCGAACCCGGTGAGCTATGTGGGCGCGTTCGATGAGATCCGCGCGCTGTTTGCGGCCAGCCCCGACGCAAAACTGCGCCGTTATAGCGCCGGCACCTTCAGCTTCAACAGCGGCACCGGACGGTGCCCCGCTTGCAGCGGCAATGGGTTCGAGCACGTCGAGATGCAGTTCCTCGCCGACGTCTATCTGCGCTGCGGCGAATGCCATGGCAGCCGCTATCGCGCCGAGACGCTGCAGGTACGCCTCGAAGGCGCGGGCGGCGCACGCGCCGACATCGCCACGGTGCTCAACTTCACTGTGACCGAGTCGCTGCGATTCTTCACCGCCTCACCACGCGTGCTGGCACGGCTCCAGCCGCTCGCCGACGTCGGGCTCGACTACCTGCGGCTCGGGCAGCCGGTGCCGACGCTTTCGGGGGGTGAAGCGCAGCGCCTGAAACTCGCCGGCTATCTCGCGGACGCGGCCACGGCACCGCGGCGCGGCGCGGGCGCCAGGCGCGGAGCCGCCGCGGCGGTAGCCGACCCGGGCGCCACCGGCAAACTGCTGCTGTTCGACGAGCCGACGACCGGGCTCCATTTCGAGGACGTCGCGAGACTCCTGCGCGCCTTCGCACTACTCCTCGAAGCCGGCCACTCACTGCTGGTCATCGAGCACAACCTCGAGGTCATCGGCGCGGCCGACTGGATCATTGATCTTGGGCCCGAGGGCGGCGCGGCAGGCGGACAGATCGTCGCCTGCGGGCCGCCGGAAGCGATCATGGGCACGCCTGCCTCGCACACGGGAGCAGCGCTGCGGGCCCAGCGGGAGAGGCTGGGCGCCGCGATCATCGCGCCGGCGGCAGCGGCCGCACCGGCGCGGCGGCGGCTGGCCTTGCGCGCGCCGCAGATCAGCGTACGCGGAGCGCGGGAGCACAACCTGCGCGATCTGGATGTCGATGTGCCGCGCGAACGCTTCACCGTCATCACGGGCGTGTCGGGCTCGGGCAAGTCCACGCTGGCCTTCGACATCCTGTTCCATGAAGGCCAGCGGCGCTATCTCGAATCGCTGAACGCGTTCGCACGGCAGTTCGTGCAACCGGCCGCCCGGCCGGACGTCGATTCCATCACGGGGCTCCCGCCGACGGTCGCCATCGAGCAGCGCGCCAGCCGCGGCGGGCTCAAGAGCACAGTGGCGACGCTTACCGAGATCTATCATTTTCTCAGGCTCCTGTACGTGCGGCTCGCGGTGCAATACTGCCCGGACTGCAACGTGGCGATCGCGCCGCAGACCGCCGAACACATCGCCGCACACCTGGAACGAGCGCAGCGTGGCCGGCGCGTGCAGCTGCTGGCGCCGTTGATTGCGCAGCGCAAGGGCATCTACACCGATCTGGCGCGCTGGGCCGCCGCGCGTGGCGCCATGGAACTGCGTGTCGACGGCCAGTTCGTGCCGACGGAACCCTTTCCGCGCCTCAAGCGCTTCGTCGAGCACAGCATCGAGATGCCCATCGCCGCGCTCACCATTGGCGCGCAGACGACGTCCGAACTGCGCGCCGCGGTGGACGCCGCGCTGGAGGCCGGAAAGGGCGTCGTACACGTGCTCGACGAAAAAAAACGGGTCACGATTCACTCGAGCCGCCGCGCCTGCCCGGATTGCGGCCGCGGCTTTGCCGAGCCTGACCCGCGCGCGCTGTCCTTCAACTCACCGCAGGGCTGGTGCGTGGAATGCCACGGCACGGGCGCGGCACTCGAGGATTTCTCCGTCGAGCAGAGCGGCGAGGAGACGCAGTGGCTGGAGACCGACGGCCGCGCTGCGCCGCCCTGCCCCGCCTGCCAGGGCGCGCGCCTTAACCCAGTCGCCCGGCACCTGCGCCTCGGCGGCCTCGCCATCAGCGAGCTGACGGCGCTCGACGTGGACGCGCTCGGGAAGTTCTGCGCGCGGCTCCGGCTGGACGCGCGCGGCACCGTCATCGCGCTCGATGCCATGGCGGAAATCCGCAGCCGGCTGCAATTTCTCGCCCGCGTCGGCCTCGGTTACCTGGCGCTCGATCGCGCCGCACCGACGCTCTCCGGCGGCGAGGCGCAGCGCATCCGCCTGGCCGCGCAGCTCGGCTCCAATCTGCAGGGCGTCTGCTACATACTTGACGAGCCGACGATTGGCCTGCACCCGCGCGACAACGCCATACTGCTCAAGGCGCTCGATGCGCTCGCCGGCGCGCGCAACACCCTGATCGTGGTCGAGCACGACGAAGACACCATCCGGCACGCTGATCACATCATCGACCTTGGACCCGGTGCCGGCGTGCGCGGCGGACAGGTGATTGCCACCGGCACGGCCAAGGAGCTGCGCCGCAACCCGCTCTCGGTCACCGGTCGCCTGCTGGCCGCGCCGCTCCATCACGCCCGCACCCCGCGCCGGCCGGTAACGCAGGCCACACCCGCGCTGCAGCTGTCCGGCATCACGCTGCACAACCTGCGCTCGCTCGATGTGCGGATACCGCTCGGACGGTTGGTCGTGATCACCGGCGTGTCCGGTTCGGGCAAATCGACGCTGGCGCGCGATGTGCTGTATGCGCGGCTGCGTGCGGCGTTGAATCCGGCCCCCCGCGGCGCACCCCTGGCGGGGGCGGGCCAGCTGCACGGCGCGGAAACATTAACGCGCGTGCTCGAGGTCGACCAGACGCCGATCGGCCGCACACCGCGCTCATGCCCGGCGACTTACGTCGGTTTCTGGGACGACATCCGCCGCATTTATGCCGGGAGCGACGAGGCACGCATGCGCGGCTACACCGCCAGCCGCTTTTCCTTCAACACCGCCGGTGGACGCTGCGAGGATTGCGATGGCCAGGGGCAACGCACGATCGAAATGAGCTTCCTGCCCGACGTAAAAGTACAGTGTGAACGCTGCGGCGGCCGACGCTTCGACGCGCAGACCCTCGAGGCCCGCTGGCGTGGTCGTTCGGCCGCCGACGTGCTGGCGATGAACGTCGAGGACGCGGCGGAATTCTTCGGGGCGCATAGCCGCGTATACCGGCCGCTCGCGCTGCTGCGCGACGTGGGACTGGGGTATCTCACCCTGGGACAACCGAGCCCGACACTGTCGGGCGGCGAGGCGCAGCGCATCAAGCTGGTCACGGAACTGGCGCGGCTCGCCGCCATCAAGCCCGGCCGGCGCACGGTGGCGCACACCCTCTACGTGCTCGATGAACCCACCGTGGGCCTGCATATGGCGGATGTGGAACGGCTCACCGGCGTGCTGCACCGGCTGGTGGACGCGGGTAACTCGGTGGTGATGGTCGAGCACAACCTTGACCTGTGCGCCGAGGCCGACTGGATCATCGACATGGGCCCCGAGGCCGGCGCGCGCGGTGGCCGCGTCGTCGCCCAGGGGACGCCGGCGCAGATTGCCGCGCGCCGCGCGCGCTCGCATACTGGTGCGGCGCTGGCGCCGTTCTTGCGGGAGCGTGCGGCGTAGAGGAGTTGCCGATGGGTCACGGCTTGCTGTGCTGGAAATGTGGCGCGGATCTTGCCGCGCTCACGCTGCCGTTGGCGCGCCGCGATGAGTGCGCGCGCTGCCGCGCCGAACTGCACGTGTGCCGCATGTGCGTCGAATACGACACGCGCGTCGCCAAGCATTGCCGCGAACCAATCGCCGAGGAAGTCAGCGACAAGCAGCAGGCAAATTTCTGCGATTTCTTCCGGCCACGGCCCAACGCCTGGGTGCCGCCCGACACGGTGGCGATAGACAATGCGCGCACCGAGCTTGCGCGCCTGTTCGGCAAGCGCTAGAGCGCGAGGGCAGCCTAGCTGTTGCCGAGTCGCTCGGCGAGCCGGTTGATCAGGCGCCCGAAGCGTGAACCACTTGGTGTCGCTGACTTTCGATCGCGCGTTGATGCGTCGTTAAGCCGCTCGCCCCGCCCGTTGTCCACCTGCAATTCCCCGGCGCCCAGGATTTCCAGCGTTTCCTCGAGCGACAGCGGGCGATTGTGATTCGGCCGCTTGCTGACCGGCTTCGTGCCCTGCGCGACGCGGAGCTTGGCGCGTTTGCCAGGCGTGGCGCGACTCGAAACGCCCACCGCCACCATCGCAGCGCGCACCGCCGGCGTCATTTCCCTGGCCGAGGCTTCGGGCAGCTGGAGCGCGGGGCGGCTGCCGCTGGTCGCGGTATCCGTATGCACGTCCTCGATAAAATTCAGTTCGGGCCCGGCGCGCTTGGCCGAGGAGATGGCCGGGAGCGGTTTGGCGGTCGCAGCGCCGGCGCGGGCGCGCTCGCGCACCGTAACCGGGACCACCGAGACGGAGTTGAACTCGGAGCGCACGTACTGCGCCACCTGTTTGGCCGAGACCGCATCGGTGAAAAACCCGAGACGCAGACCATACCAGCGGCGACCGTCGCGGTTGCCCTCGGCGCCATAGAGCGTGTAGGCGCTGAAGATGGCCAGTTGCGGCACGGCGGTCATGTCTATGGCCTGCACTGACCACAAAAGTTGCACAGCGAACAACGCCGGCTCAGCGCGCGGCGGTGCCGCTGCCGGCACCACCACGGGCTTCCCGGCAGCGACCGGCAGCGGTACCGGGGCCGCCCGCGCGCCCGCAGCTGGTTTCGTGGCGGGTGCGAACGGCGCTATTCTTGCGGCGGGCGCCGGGCGCGCGGATTCGAGCAGGCGCAGCACCGCGGCGCCTTCGAGTGCCGGAGCGACTGCCGCCAGTGCCGGCGGCGGAAC
This sequence comes from Gammaproteobacteria bacterium, assembly GCA_043751915.1. GTDB lineage: Bacteria > Pseudomonadota > Gammaproteobacteria > Steroidobacterales > Steroidobacteraceae > FEN-1191. Next base: position 11,953 of record JAYUZI010000082.1, read on the forward strand.
GGTGGCCGGGGCCGCATCGTCGAGCGACTCGATGGTCGCGCGCACATCGCTCAACGAGCGGGCCGCGCCGTCGATCAGGGCCTCCGTCGCAGCCGGCGTGGCGCGCGGCAAGTCAGGCACCAGTTCCAGCTGCAACGTGGCCGGGACCGGCGTTGCGGCCTCCGCAACCGGGGGTTCAGCCAAAGCGCCGCGGGCTCGCAATTTGATGCCCGGCGCAACGCCCGCCCAGGCCGCCGGATACACATCGCGAACCAGGTCGAGAATCTTCTCGGCCTCTTCCTGACTGTCGAAGTAACCCATGTGCAGGCGGAAGCGCTCGCGTCCTTCCTCGAGGCGCCGCGAAACGAAGAACGTAAAGCGCTTCAGGCCGGCGTGGCTCGGTTGCACCAGCCCGACCGGTGTGGTGGAGGCGCACAGATTGACGACAAAGCGGAGACTGGCGGCAGCAGGCGGCAATTTATTGCCGCTGGTGGACGGAAGTTTGCCGATCGAACCGCTGGCCTGCTGCATGCAATGATCCCCGCTGCGTCGCTGAATATTCCGAGCCTGCGACCGGTTTGCGGGGATGACACGCCGAAATTCCTCTCGGGTGGCAACCCCGCTATCCCCTGTCAATCAGGGGGACCGGAGGCTTTGCGTCCCTGTCTTACAACAGGTATGCCTTGACAATTGACGTGACGAAGTTTGGCACGGTGACGTTGCGGGTCAAGCGCGGTGATGGAGAGACAGTTCACAACTGCTGCAAGCCGGTGAACCCGGTCACAGTTCTGTCAAATCCGCTTAAGTTCAACCCGCGGCGCGCAGCTCAGTGACGATGACCGAGCTGCGCCCCTGCAGCAGGGCGGTGATATCGGCGGCCGCGGCGGGGCGCGCGAAATAGAATCCCTGCGCGTAGTCACAACGCCGCGCACGCAGGAATTCCAGCTGTTCCATGGTCTCGACGCCCTCGGCCACCACGTGCTTGCCGAGCGCGTGCGCCATGGTGATCATCGTTTCGGCGAGCGTCGCCGCGGTGAGGTTGTCGGCTACGTCCGCGATGAACGAGCGATCAATCTTGATGGCCTGCACCGGGTGCGCGCGCAGGTAGCCGAGCGAGGAGTAACCGGTGCCGAAGTCATCGAGCGACAGGTGCACCCCGAGCGCCGCCAGACGGTGGAGCGTCGCCAGCGCCTCTTCGTCGGCAAACACCGACTCCGTGAGTTCGATCTCGAGCTTGTCGGGCGACACGCCCGCGCGCTCAAGCGCGCGCCGCACCAGTTTCGGGAAGTCGGTCTGGCGCAGCTGGTGCACTGAGACATTGAGTGCCAGGCGCGGCGGCGCCACGCCGGCCGCGGCCCATTCGGCCATCTGCGCGCAGGCGGCTTCCAGCACCCAGGCACCGATGTCGATGATCAGGCCGCTTTGTTCCGCCGCCGGCACGAATTCGCCAGGATAGCGCATGGCTTCGCGCGGCGGCTGCCAGCGCAGCAGGGCCTCGAGTCCGGAAAGCCGACCGTCGGTGAGCGCGTACTGCGGCTGGTAATAGAGCGAGAATTCCCGGCGCTGCAGCGCGTTGTACAGGCCGCTCTCGGCCGCCAGCGCCGGCATGCGCTGCATGGCGCGGTTGTAGAACACGGCACGCGAGCGTCCGTCCGCCTTGGCGCGATACATCGCCAGGTCGGCGTTGCGCATCAGCTCATCGATCGCGGTGCCGTCGTCCGGAAACAGGGTGATGCCGATGCTGGCGCGCACGTAGTGATCGCGGCCACCAATGTTGACCGCTTCCTGCAACACCTCGATGATGCGCGCCGCGACACGCTGGGCACTCTCGGCCGTGCCGACGCTGCGCAGGATGATCGTGAATTCGTCGCCGCCGAGCCGCGCCACCGTGTCGCCTTCCTTGATGCAGGCGCGCAGCCGCTGCGCCACGATCTGCAGCATCTGGTCGCCGGCACTGTGACCAACAGTGTCATTGATCTTCTTGAAGTGGTCGAGATCGAGGTATAGCAGCGCACCGCGCTGGCGGCCGTCCGCGGCGCTGGCCAGCTCCTGCGAGAGGCGATCGCGGAACAGCAGGCGATTTGGCAGCGTGGTCAGAGGGTCATAGTGCGCCTGCCGATAGAGCTGCTCGCCGCGTGCGCTGTTGGAGAGCGCGACACCGATGCGCGCAGCGCATTCGGTGCCGTAGCCCGCGACTTCCGCCGTGACGTGTGGCACATCCCGGTAGCCGACCGCCAACACGGCCACCAGATTGTCCTGCGACAGCACCGGCCAGAGCCAGAAGAATTCCGCGCCCTGGTCGTGGAGCGGCTCCAGCACGCTGTGCCGCCCCGCCTCGAAGCGCCCGACCGTCAGCCCATGCTGTTCCTGGCACAACTGCGACAGCAGCAGCGGATCAAGACTGATCCGGCTGACCGGCGTGTGCTCGCCGGCCGCCGTCAGGTAGGCGCGTCCGAAGTCCGTGGCGTCCCGATCGAGCAGCGCCAGCATCGCGGCATCGCAACCGGTGATCTTGCAGATGCGCTCGAGCAACGGGTCGAGGCAGGATTCGAGCTCGGCCGATTCCAGCAGCATGCGATCGATGTCATTGAGGCTTGCCATGGCGCGCATCTTGTCTTCAAGCGCACCGATAGCGCGGTTGAAGCTGTGCGCTGCCGCGCGCGGTGCATCACAGGCCGCGCCGAGCGCGACGCGCTGGTAGCGTCCTTGAGCCAGCTCGTGAAGCGCGTTGCGCAGGCTCTCCAGCACCGGCTCCCAGCGAGCCTGTAACATTGAACACAGCCCCAGTATCAGCAAAGCGGCGAGCAGCATCGGCACCGGCAGCAGCTCCGCCGCCTGCCCCCAGTACGCCAGCACCGAGGTGGTCGGCACGCTCACGATCACGCTCCAGGGGCCGGCCGACAGATGCGCCGCTTCTGGCAGCACCGTGGCGACCGCACCGCGCCATTCGTGCCGCGCTACGCTCCACGAGCGCAGCGCCGGTGCAGACTGCCGGTCAGCCTCGGGCAGGCGCTCGCGCGCGAACATCGACAGCAGATCCGCCGGCAGCTGATCGCCGGAGCTGAGCAGCGCGCCGCTCCCGTCGAGCACAGCAAGCACCGCCGGCGCGGTCGCGGCATTGTCGTGGCCCTGCCAGAACCATTCCGGGGACAATTCAAAATACGCGGTCGCGGAACTGCCGGCGGCGCGCACCGCGCGCACCAGGTAGAGCGGCGAGCCACCGCTGCGACGCGAACGGACGCGCAGCAGCGTCTGCCCGGCACTGAGCGCCAGCTGATCGGCGCTGCCGACCGGAACCGGGCCCTGGATTTGGCCGGAACTGGCAACCACCACGCCACGGAAAATATCGGAACGCAGGATGCGGGCACGCAGCAGCGCACCGCCTGCGCCCGCGTCACCGCTGCCAACAGCCTCCACCACCAGTTCGCTGGCCGTGAGCCGGGAGTCCAGTTCCCGCGCGTAACTGCGACTGAGCGTCGCCACGGCATTCATGCTGTGGTGCTGGTCCGCGTCGCCGAGGGCGTGCACCGCGAACAGCGCGACGACCAGCAGCAATGCGCCCGCGAGCAACGCCATGGCGACACCGAGGCGGCGGCTCATCGAGAGTGAAAAAGCACCGGGGGTGAACGGCATGTATTGGCAGCGGACTCGGAAACTTGAGCCCATTTAACGATAGCCGGGCGGCAGCCAATGCGCGCCAGATCACGCTTGCCGCAGTTATGTCGCGCCGAATGCGCAGCGCGTCACACTCGCGCAGCGGTCTTTGTGGCTTGCCCCAGGGCCTGCAGCGAGCGCCAGGTGTGGCGCTGCGCGCCGAGGCGCCCCGAGCGCGCAGCCGCGCGCATCGCGACAGCGACGGTGCGCGCCGGAATCGCGCGCCAGCGCTCGTAGCGCCCCAGCAGCAAGGGATTGCACAACGGCATGAGCGTGCGCCCGACCGCCTCCGCGGCGCGCCACTGTGCGCGCGGACCCAGCAGCAGCGCGGGCTGCATGAGGTGGAGTGATCGAAAGTGCAGCGCTTCCAGTGCGAGTTCGGTTTCGCCCTTTACCTGCAGGTAGAAGTTGCGCGCCTCGGGCGCGGCCCCGGCCGCCGACACGACGACCAGCGTCTGCGCGCCGGCAGACTGCGCGAAGCGCGCAAAGCGCAGCACCAGCTCGTGGTCGACGGCGCGAAACGCCTGCGGCGAGCCCGCCTGCCGCAGCGTCGTGCCGAGGCAGCAGTAGGCGTCGTCGCAGACCAGGCCACGCAAATCGTTTGCCAGGTTTTCAAACCTGAGAATGCGGTTGACGAGCCGCGGCGCCTCAATGGACAGTGGCCGGCGGGTCACGGCAATGACCCGACGGTAGTCGCCACTGGCCGCGAGCACACGCACCAGCTCGGCGCCCACCATGCCGCTGGCGCCGGCAACCAGCGCGACCGCACCTGTTTCCGTCTGCATGGGTGCGGAGCTTAACCGGGCGGCACGCCCATGGGGAGGGTCGCTAGAGCGACAGCTCCAACTGGCTGCTGCCGCGCGGCGGACAGAACCTGGTGGTGTCGAGATCCGGATCGCGCTCACCGCTTAAGCCCAGGCGCTTGCGGGCCAGCTCGAAACGCGCGCGCAGCATCGTTGCCCACGGCCCACTGCCGCGCATGCGCTGGCCGAACCGGGGATCGTTGTCGCGCCCGTCGCGCGCCTGCCTGATCAGCGACATGACGTGCGCGGCGCGCAGCGGCAGGTGCTGCTCGAGCCAGGCGCGGAACAGGTCTTTGACCTCATGCGGAAGCCGCAGCAGCACGTAGCCGGCACGGGTCGCGCCGGCCCCGGCGGCGGCGGCGAGGAGCGCTTCGAGTTCGGCGTCGTTGACCGCGGGAATCATCGGCGCGGTCAGCACTCCGACCGGCACCCCGGCGTCCGCCAGCGCCCTGATCACGCGCAAGCGCGCCTGCGGCGAAGCGGCCCGCGGCTCGAGGGTACGCTTGAGCTCCGGGTCGAGCGTCGTCAGGCTGACGGTGACGCGCACCAAATTGAGGCTGGCGAATTCCTGCAGCAGATCGAGATCGCGCAGTACCAGCGCGCCTTTGGTGATAACCGTCAGCGGATGGCGCAGCTGCAGCAGCACCTCGAGAATTTCGCGCGTGACCCGCAGGCGCTTCTCGACGGGCTGGTAGGGATCGGTGTTGGCGCCGAGCATGATGGGCATGCAGCGGTACCCGGGACGCGCGAGTTCGGCACGCAGCAGCCGCGCGGCGTCGGCTTTGTAGAACAGGCGGGTCTCGAAATCGAGGCCCGGCGACAGATCAACGTAGGCGTGACTCGGCCGCGCATAGCAGTAGACACAACCGTGTTCGCACCCGCGGTAAGGATTGATCGACTGCGCGAACGGGATGTCGGGTGAATCGTTGCGCGCAATGACCGTGCGCGCGGCTTCGGCCCGCACTTCGGTGGCGACGGAATCGGGCGTGGCTTCACGGTACCAGCCATCATCCACGGCTTGCGACAGCGCTCGGGCAAAGCGCCCCGGCGGGTTAAGCGTGGCGCCCCGGCCCTTCAGTACGCGCTCCATGCACGTACTGTACGGATATACAGCTCTAACGCAAGTACCGCAGACGCCGCAGTTGCGGAAACAGCAGCGGCCAGGCCCCGGCTACGGCCAGCGTCAGCACGCCGCCCGCGACCACGGACGGCACCGTGCCAAACCAGCTCGCCGTCAGCCCCGATTCGAATTCGCCAAGTTCATTCGAGGCGCCGATGAACATCGAGCTCACCGCGCTCACGCGCCCGCGCAGGGCATCGGGGGTGGCGAGCGGCACCAGTATGCCGCGCACGTAGACACTGACCATATCGCCGCTGCCGCTCAACAGCAGCGCCACGAAGGACAGCGTCAGGCTGCGCGAGAGTCCGAAGACGATCATGCAGACTCCAAAGACCGCAACCCCCCCGAGCAGTGCCCGCCCCGCGTGATCGCGCAGCGGACGCAGCGCCAGCGCCAGGGCCGCCAGGCCGGCGCCAATGCCGGGCGCCGCGCGCAGCAGCCCTAAGCCAACCGGACCCGTGTGCAGCAGGTCGCGGGCGAAAATCGGCAGCAGCGCCACCGCACCGCCGAACAGCACTGCGAACAGGTCGAGCGAAATCGCGCCGAACACCACGGGGCTGCCGCGGACAAAGCGCAGCCCTTCGAGAAAGCGTTGCGCGCTGCCAAGCTCCGGCGGCGCGGCCGGCCGGGTATCGGCACGGATCAAGCGCACCAGCAACAGCGTCACCGTGAACAGCAGCAGGCAGGCACCGTAGACGATGGGCGCGCCAGCGAGGTACAGGACCCCGCCGAGTACCGGGCCCAATGCCGTGGCGATCTGGTAGAGCATCGAATTCAGCGCCACCGCTCCGGCAAATTCGCCGCGCGGCATGAGCCCGGGCAGCATGGATTGCATGGCCGGCGCCCAGAAAGCGCGCGCCGCGCCGAAGACACCGATGATCAGGTAGATGGGCCAGACGCGCTGGCCGGCGCCCACGGCCAGGCACAGTAGTGCCAGCGCGCAAAGCATGACCGCGGCATAGGCACGGCTCGCCACGGCACGGCGCTCCGCATAGTCGGCGACGTGGCCGCCGACCAGCACCAGCAGCACGAAGGGCAGGAATTCGCTCAGGCCCACCAGGCCCAACGCCAGCGGATCGTGGGTGAGCGCGTAGACATGCCAGCCGACCGCGACGGCCATCATCTGCCAGCCGAGTGTGGCGCAGAAGCGCGCGAGGGAAAAACACGCCGGATCGCGCCGACGCAGCGACGCCAGCGCCGGATGCGCAGCCCGCCCCGCCCCGACGCGGCTCACGGGCGCGATGCCATGAATCGCACGATCGCCTGCGCCACCGCCTGCGGCTGTTCGTAAAGCAACATGTGGCCGGCAGCGGCGATGCTCTCGGCAATCATGTGCGGCATGAGTTCGTGTAGTCGCGCCAGCCCGGCGTCGCCCACTGCACGCTGCAGAAAATCCGATTCGGCTCCGTAGAGCAGTAGCAGCGGTGCGCGCAACCGCGCCCAGCAGGCCTCGAGGTCGGCGCGCGCAAAACGGATGGGCGTGGGTAACTGCTGGCGCGGGTCGGCCAGAATTTCAAAGCCGCCGCCGCTTTCGCCGGTCCACGCCTGCGCCAGGAACCGGGCGTGCGCGGGCGGGAGCCGTGGATTGGCGCGACGGAGCGCGGCGGCAAGTTCCTCGCGACCCGGGTAGCGCCGCGCAGCCGCTGGCGCGCGCAACGCGTCGAGCCACGCGGCCAGGTGCCCGGGCAGTTGCGCATGCGGAAGGTCGGGCATGCCGAAGCCCTCGAGATTCACCAGCCGGGCGACCCGACCGGGCCTGATGCCGGCGTACATCGACGCGACGGTGCCGCCCATGCTGTGACCGATCAGCCGCAGCGGCTGGGCGGCTGAAAGCTCGTCGGCCAGCCAGTCGAGTTCCGCCAGGTGATCCGCAAACCAATAGCGATCGACGCGCCGCGCACTGCGTCCGTAGCCCGGCCAGTCGACCGCCACCAGCGGCCAGTCATCGGGCAGTTGATCGACCAGCAGTTGCCACGCGGCGCCACAATCCATCCAGCCATGGAGCAGCATGATCGGTGACGGATCCGGTGGCCCCCAATGCGTCAGTGCGATGCGCCCTTCGCGGCCGTCAAGCTCGGTGCGGCGTGCTGGCCGGCGTGACACGTAGACCTCTGGTGGCTCGCCCGCGCGCATCGCGATCAACCGGCCAGGAAAGTGCGGTAGACAGGGTTCGCGGTTTCTTCGGTAAACGGATAACCCAGCTCGCGCAGGTGCCCCAGGAACCGCTCGCGCTCGGCGCGCGGCACCTGGATACCCGCCAGCACGCGCCCGCTGTCGGAACCGTGATTGCGATAGTGGAACAGCGAGATATTCCACGCGCTGCCAATCGCCTGCAGGAAACCGAGCAGCGCGCCCGGTCGCTCCGGAAACTCGAAGCGGAACAGCATTTCGTCGGCGAGGCCGCTCCCCTTGCCACCGACCATGAAGCGCACGTGCAGCTTCGCCATTTCGTTGGCGCTCATGTCGGTCACGCCGTACCCGGCAGAGCGCAGCCGGGCGATGACCACCGCACAGTCTTCCTGGCCCGCGCGCAGCCCGAAGCCCACGAACAGCTGCGCACGCTCGGCGCCCTGGTAGCGATAGTTGAACTCGGTGACGCTATGCTGGCCAAGCGCGCCGCAAAACTTGAGGAAACTCCCCGGTTGCTCCGGCACCTCGACTGCCAGGAGGGCTTCGCGGCCCGCGCCCAGATCGGCGCGCTCGGCAATATAGCGCAGGCGATCGAAATTCAGGTTGGCGCCGCTGGCGATTGCCACATACCGCTGTCCCGCCGGCGCGCCGCGCGCCACGTAGCGCTTGACGCCCGCCACCGCCAGCGCACCGGCCGGCTCGAGAACCGCGCGCGTGTCCTCGAAGACATCCTGGATCGCCGCGCAGATCTCATCGGTGTTGACCAGCACCACTTCATCGACGAAGCGCCGCGCCAGGGCGAAGTTTTCCTCGCCGACGCGGCGTACCGCAACGCCATCGGCGAACAGCCCCACCTGGTCGAGCGTGACGCGCTTGCCGGCGCGGAGCGATTCGTGCATGGCCGCAGCGTCCTCCGGCTCGACACCGATAATGCGCACGCGCGGGTGCAGTTGCTTGACATAGACGGCAATGCCAGCGATGAGGCCACCGCCACCCACCGGCACGAAGATCGCATCAAGCTCGCCGCCGGTCTGGTGGATAATTTCCATGCCGATCGTGCCTTGTCCGGCGATCACGTCCGGGTCGTCGAACGGATGCACGAAGGCCAGGTTTTGCTCGCGCGCCATTGCCACCGCATGCCCGAAGGCGGTATCGAAGATATCGCCGTGGAGCACCACCTCGCCGCCCAGGTCAGCCACTGCGCGAACCTTGATGTCTGGCGTGGTGCACGGCATGACGATCACCGCACGCACCTGGCGTTTGCGCGCCGCCAGCGCCACACCCTGGGCGTGATTCCCGGCCGAAGCCGTGATCACACCGCGCGCGGCGGCGGTCGCGCCCAGCAGGGCGATCTTGTTGTAGGCGCCGCGCAGCTTGAAGGAAAACACCGGCTGCAGGTCTTCACGCTTGAGGCGCAGCTCGTGGCCCAGGCGGCGCGAGAGGCGCGGCGCGTGATCGAGGGGCGACTCGATCGCCACTTCGTACACCCTGGCCTTCAGGATTCGCTGCAAATAGTCCTCGCTCATGGAGCGAAGCTTAAGGCATCAGCGGCGTCTCAGGGGACCGGCTTGCGGAGGAAGCGGAAGGTGGTCTTGCCGAAGGTGACCAGGTCCCCGGCCTTGAGCCGGCGGCGCGTGACGCGCACATTGTTCACGAACACACCGTTGGTGCTGTCGAGATCCTCGACGATCGTGCCGCCCTCACCCATCAGCACCACGGCATGGTGGCGGCTGATGAAATCTGCGTCGATCCGCAGCTCGTTGTCGGGCGTGCGCCCGACCGTGGTGCGGCGGCCCAGCACATGCGCGATGCCGCTATCGCCCTCGGTGCGCACCAGCAGCCACGCCTCCATCTCGCCCGCTGGCTCGTCCGTCTCGAGACGCGCCAACCGGGCGTCGCGCTGCTGCAGCTCCGCCTCTCTGGTGCGGATCAGGTCTTCCGCGGCCACCAGGTCGCCATGCAGGGTTTCATGTGCGGATTCGGCGACCTGCAGGTGCTCGCGCAGCGCACGCACCACCGTGCCCTGGTCGGCCACCTCGGCTTCGAGCTGCGCGCCGCGTCGCTGCGCTTCGAGCGCCGCGGCCTGTGCCGTCGCGAGTTCCTGGCGCAGCTCCTGCAGCTGTGAATCCAGCTCACCGACGCGGGCCAACGCAGCGACTCCGCCCGCGCTCAGGACCTGCGCCTGGACCTGGGCCTGCTGGCCCTGCTGCGCCAGACGCGTCTCGAGCACCCCCTGATGCTCGCGCTGCGCTGCCAGTTGCAGCGCGAGTTCGTCGGCGAGTTGCTCGCGCTCGCGGAGCATGGAATCGAAAATATAGCGGCGGCCCTCGGCGTGCTGCAACGCTTCCTGGTGCCGGGCGACGCGCCGCTGCAGCTCGGCCAGATCGGCCTGGCCCTGCGCCAGTGCCAGTGTCAGTGGAGCGTTGGCATTGAGCGGAGTCGCAGGCAGGACATTCTGCTGCGCCTGTCGTTCGGCGACCTCAGCCAGTTCACCCGGCGCGCGCTGCAGACGTGAGCGCAGCTCGTCGCGTTCGGATTCCACCAGCCGCAGCTGCTCGTCCCTGGCCTGCAGGCGCTGTTCGAGTTCGCGCAGGTTGGCCGTCACCGACGCGAAGTTCGCGTGCAGGATATCGTCGAGCGCAGTGGCGCCAGGCGCCGCCGGCATCGCCCAGGTATCCGTGGACGAATCGGCCGGCGGCAGACCCGGCATCTCGGCGGTGTCGTCCGGATCCGGTGGCGCGTGCAGTGATCGGCGCTTGTCTGTACTCATCGCCCGATCGAGTCTACCCCAAGCCCCCGCTGCGCGGCCCGGCATCGGCCGAAACTGAGAGCTGAGTTCTCATGCCTGCTTTCCAGAGCCTAAAAATTCAATTAAATCATCAAATTGTGCGCCAACCGAGGCCGCCGTGAACCGCTCTTCCGCAGGCCCTGCCAGCGGCAGTTCACGGCACTCGATCCCGAGCTGGCGCGCTGCTTCACGCGAGCCTGGCGGCGGCGACGAAAGCACCACGCGGCGCACCAGCGAGTCGGGGCGCAGCTTCGCCAGTGCGATGGCGGTGTCCGCACCCGCGCCATGAGCGAGCACATCGACGCGCCGCTGGCGTAGTGAATCGAGCAGATCGAGGAGCGCGAGTGCGTACTGCTCAACGCCGACGGGTTGATCCGCGGCATCGGACTGGCCACAGCCCGGCAGGTCCGGTGCGTAAATCGAGCGGTCGGCGCCCACCGGACCCAGCAGCGCGTGAAACATGGTGCCCGTGCCGTGTGTGCCGGGAATGCACAGCAGCGCCGTGGCTTCATCGAAACCGCCGCCCGGCGGCAGCGCCTGGTGCACGTGCAGCTGACCATAGCGACAATCGAAGTAGGCGCGCCGCAGGCGCGCGACCGGCCTCACTGGCGTTCACCGGGATCGGCATGCATCCGGTGCAGGAACCGGTGCACCAGCGGCGCGGCGATGACGCCGGCGATCGCCAGCACCGCGATGCCGGAAAACAGCGCGTAGCTGCCGGCGAAAATCTTGCCGGCCACAGTACCCGGCGCTGCCAGCGGCCCCATGCCGGAGAGGATCATCGCCGCGTTCTCGTAGGCGTCAACCCACGCCAAGCCGACTATGTAGTGATAGCCGAGCATGCCGCCGTACAGCGCCACCAGCAGGAATATGCAGCCGAAGGCAATGCTGCGCAGTTGCCGGCGCAGGTAGTCGTGCAGTCGCGCAACCGGTTGCGAAACGTGTTCATAGTCGGATGACTTTCTGCCTGATGTCATGATCTTGGATGACTCGCAATTGGCCGCAGCGACGGCAAATGATAGGCCATGCCGGGGCGCTGAGGTAATTTTGATTGCCGCCCGGACGCGCCGGCACGATTGCGGTAAACGTGGATTGACGCTGGAGCCCCGGCAATGTTCACATGGTCGCGATGAAGAAACTGTCGTGGCTCTTGCTGCTGCTGTACGCCGCCATGACGGCAAACGCGGCTGAAGCCGCGGCCGTCGCCACCACGCCGCCCGACGACGCAACGCTCGAAGCGGCGGGCGCCCGCGTCGGCACCATCACCATCCGCGTTGAGGAGATCTTCGATCTTGGCGACCCGCGCGAGAACAAGAAGCTCTACCGGCTCGCCAATCGCCTGCACGCCAACACGCGCGCCGGAGCCGTCCGCGCCCAACTTCTGTTCCGCAGCGGCGAGCGCTATCAGCGCCGCCTGCTGGAGGAAACGGAACGCAACCTGCGACAGCTGAATTTCCTGCGTGAGCCGCGCATCCGGCCGGTGGCCTATCATGACGGTGTGGTCGACATCCTGGTGGAGACGCACGATGTGTGGACGCTGCAATTCGGCCCGAGCTTCGGGCGGAGTGGTGGCCGCAACGACACTTCGTTCGAATTCCAGGACCACAACCTGCTCGGATTCGGCAAGACGCTGATCCTCGGTAACAGCCATGGCGTCGATCGCGACTCAAACTATTTTGAGTGGCGCGACCCGACGGTGTTTGGCAGCCGCTGGAAGAACTCGTTGCGCTGGGCCCGCAACAGCGACGGCCGTGACTGGCGCGTGCAACTCTACCGGCCCTTCTATGCCCTCGACGTCCACTATGGCGGCGGCTTTGCGCTGCAGGACAGCACCGGCAATGACACGCGGTACCGCCTCGGCAGTGAATACGACCGGTACCGGCATGCTGCGCGCTTCCTCGATGTGTACGCGGGCTGGTCGCCGGGCCTGCGCCACGGCCACGTACTGCGGCTGATCGCCGGCTGGCGCACCGAGCGCGACGCTTTCGGCGCGCTGTACTCGGGCACGCCGCCGGTCAGCGACACGCTGGCGTCGCTTCCCGCTGATCGCGATCTGCGCTATCCCTACCTGCACATTGATTGGCTGACCGACCAGTTCAACATCACGCGCAACCAGGATCTGATTGCGCGCACCGAAGATCTGCAGTTCGGGCTGGCCGCGTCGCTCCAGGTGGGTTTATCCGCCCCTGCGTTCGGCGCGGACCGCCGCGCCTGGATATATTCCAGCCGCGCCACCTACGGCTGGCGCTTGTCCACCGCACAGCAGCTCTATGCTGGCGCCAGTCTCAGCGGCCGCACCGAGCAGGGCCGCAGTGTCGACCTGCGGACCGGCGCCGACCTCTCCTGGTACTGGCGCACCTCGCGCCGCACGCTGACCCACATGCGTGTCGCCGGCAACGCCGGCCATGCGCTCGATCTCGATCACTACTACCTGCTGGGCGGTGACAACGGCCTGCGCGGTTACCCGTTGCGTTACCAGATGGGCGATGCACGCGCCCAGTTCAAGATCGAGGAGCGCGTCTACACCGACCGGTCGCTCTGGCGCCTGTTCAATATCGGTGGTGCCGTATTCTTCGACGCCGGCCGCACCTTCGGCAGCAACCCCGTCGGCGTGCCGCAACTGGGCTGGCTGCGCGACGTGGGCATCGGGCTGCGCCTCGGGAACGATCGCTCCTCGCTCGGCAACGTCATTCATATCGACATCGCCACACCGCTCAATGGCGAGAATCTGAGCCGGTTGCAGTTCCTGGTGGACACGCAGGCGACTTTCTGATCCGGCGCGCACGGCACGCGCGGAATCGGGCTCAAGAGCGAGCACTGGTGTGAGCGATAACCGGCGCCAGATGTGGTCGGGCGCGCCGCGCTTCGCTCACGCCAGTGCTCACGCATGCGTGAAGTGCGCGCGTGCTGTGCACAGCGGCAGCCATGGAGGGTGGCCACTATTGGCGGAACGCGGCGCACTTGCGGGAAGCATGGGCGCCGTCGCAGAGTATGGGTGGGTCTGGCGGCGGGATTTCTCGCGGCAGCCACCGGGCACCGCAGCGACGATCAGCTGGTATTGCTGTTCCCCTGTGCGCAAGGAGCTTTTCGCGACACCTTCACCTGGCATCGCGACAAGGCGAGCTGGACGTTGCTCATCGAAGCGCGTTCCGCCGACAAATCGTGGGCGACATTTGCAACTTACTCGATCGGGCATCTGCCACGCCGAGCGCCGCCCGCCAACTCTACAACCTGTCAACACGCAGTGCTGATGCGCATGCCGATGCGCGTCAGAACATGCTTGAGGGATCGATGTTGCCGCCATCCTTCGGATCGCGCGAGGGAATGAACTCGCCGGTGATCATCGCCTCATACCCCTGCCCGGGCCCGACCATCGGGTAGACGCCGGCGTCCGGGTCGATGATCACTTCGAGGAAGGCGGGACCGGTGAAGGCCAGGAATTCGGCGATCACCGCCGGCACGTCTTGCTTGCGATCGAGCCGGCGCGCGTAGCGGAAGCCGTCGGCCTGCGCCGCCTTGACGAAGTCTTTCTTGTGCAGCGATTTGTCGCTGCCGGAGAGCCGCCCTTTGAAGAACAGTTTCTGCCACTGCTTGACCATGCCGTCGCCGAAATTGTTGAGCACCACCACCTTGACCGGCAGGTCATAGGTGGTCGCGGTTTCGAGCTCACCGATATTCATGCGGATGCTGGCGTCACCATCGATGTCGATCACCAGCCGGCCGGGGTTCGCCACTTGCGCACCGATCGCCGCCGGCAGGCCGAAGCCCATGGTGCCCATGCTGCCGGAGGTGAGCCAGCGGCGCGGCGCGCCGAAATCGAACATCTGCGCGGCCCACATCTGGTGCTGCCCGACGCCGGTAGTAATGATGGCCTCGCCGCGCGTGTGCCGGTTGATCTCCTCGATCAGGTACTGCGGCTGCACCAGTTCGCCGGTCCGCTGGTAATTCATGCCATAACGCTGTTTGAGCGCCGCGAGATGCGCATGCCAGGGGCCGTAGTCGCGCTGGCGCGCGGCGCTGTGCACGGCGGTGGTCAGCTGGCGCAGCGCCTCGGGCAGCAGCCCGACGTGACTCCAGCGCGCATTCTTGACCTTGTTGATCTCCGCCCGATCGACATCGAGATGCGCAATGGTGCGCGCGGCGCGCGCGAACTTCTGCGGATTGCCGGCGACGCGATCGTCGAAGCGCGCGCCGACCGCGAGCAGGAAATCGCAATCCTCAACGGCGTAGTTCGCCGAGGCCACGCCATGCATGCCGAGCATGTGCATCGACAGGCGGTGAGTCGTGTCGATGCTGCCAATGCCCATGAGCGTCGTGACCACCGGAATATCCAAGGTCGCGGCCAAGGTCGTGAGCGCGGCGGAGGCTGTGCCGTTGATCACGCCGCCGCCGGCGTAGATCAGCGGGCGATGCGCCTCCGACAGCAGCTCGACGAACGCGGCCTGCTGCTCCGCGCTGAGCGTGCTGGCGGCGAGCGCCGCCGTGCGGCGGCGATAACCGGGAATCGGCAGCGTGCCGGCGCCGCGGAATTCGCCGGCCCAGTTCTGGACATCCTTCGGGATGTCGACCACCACGGGACCGGGGCGGCCGCTGCGCGCAATCTCGAAGGCCGTCCGCATCGTCGCCTCGAGACGCGCCGGATCGGTGACCAGGAACACGTGCTTGGCCACCGGACCCATGAGCGTGGCGACCGGCGCTTCCTGGAAGGCATCGGTGCCGATCGCCGCGGTTGGCACCTGGCCGCAGATCACCACGATCGGAACTGAGTCGGCCATGCAATCGCGCACCGGCGTGACGGTGTTGGTGGCGCCTGGACCGGAAGTCACGAGGCAGACGCCCACGCGCCCGCTGGCGCGGGCATAGCCAGCAGCCATGAAGCCGGCGCCCTGCTCATTGGCCGGGACGATCAGCGGCACTTCGCGGCCGCCACTGCGGCGCTGCGCCTCGTTAAAGGTGAAAACCGCGTCGTAGGTGGGCAGGATGGCCCCGCCGCTGTAGCCGAAAATGGCGGTGACGCCCTCGTCGGCGAGCACCTGGACGATGATCTCCGCCCCACTCATGGCCTTGCCAGCCAGGGGGTGACTTGCGGGCGCTCCTTGGGTCATGGCCTCATCCATGGGCAGAGCCTATCAGCTTGGCACGCCCGCACAAAACTAGGCTATTCTTCAGGCTCCGGACCCTAGGACCCGCGGCGGCAAGACGTGAAGGCAATGCGGCACATCATCGGCATACTCCTGCAGAACGAGGCGGGCGCCCTCGGGCGGGTCGCCGGCATGTTCTCGAGCCGCGGCTACAACATCGAATCCCTCTCGGTGGCGCCCACTGACGACCCGACGGTATCGCGCCTGACGCTGGTGACCACCGGGTCGGATGCCGTGATCCTGCAGATTGCCAACCAGCTCAACAAACTCATCGACGTGGTGCGCGTCGATGACATGACGCGTGGCGAGCACCTGGAACGCGAGTTGGTGCTGGCCAAGCTGCGCGTCGATCCGGCACGGCGCGACGCGCTGCGCGGCTACGTGGTGCGCACCGGCGGCCGCGTGCTCGACCCGTCGACCGACGGCTTCATCGTCGAACTGCTGGGGAGCGAGGCCGAGGTCAACGGCTTCATGCGCGAGGTGGCGACGCACGGCGAACTGCTCGAGGTCGTGCGTAGCGGCGCGCTCGGCATCAGCCGCAATGCCCGCGCGCTGCGGCTGGTCGAGCCGGCCTAGGGTCTAGAGCGCCGAGGCGTCGGTTTCGCCGGTGCGGATACGGATGACGCGCGCAATAGCGCTGACGAATATCTTGCCGTCGCCGACCTTGCCGGTCTTCGCGGCCGTCACGATCGCCTCGACCACCTGCTCGAGCAACTCGTCGCGCACCGCTACTTCAACGCGCGTCTTGGGCACGAAATCGACGACGTATTCCGCGCCGCGATAGAGTTCGGTGTGCCCGCGCTGCCGGCCGAAGCCCTTGACCTCGGTGACGGTCATGCCGGAGACGCCGAGCTCGGACAATGCGGCGCGCACGTCGTCCAGCTTGAAGGGTTTGATGATCGCGGTGACCAGTTTCATGCGAGCGCTCCCGGCCGATTGTGAGGCCTGACTGCAGGATGGGAGTGCACCTTTCATGCCATGGCGGGGGTACCCGGATTGCGCGGGATTTGCGGCTTTCGCAGCCCGATTTCGCAGGGCGGGGCACCATTTTGGCGCGCGCCGCGCCGCGCCCTGCCCGCGCTTGGTGCGCGAGCGCTCACGGATCGCGTGGGCCGGGTCCTAAGCGGGACGGCCGCGCAGGTTGGTGAGCCGGCCCGCTTCCTCGGCGCTGCTCAGAGTAGCTGCCAGCTGCCGGCGCTGTGCCCGCGTCCAGTCGGCCACCGCAACCGCCGGCATGGGACGGCTGATGTAGTAGCCCTGCGCCAGGTCACACCCCAGGCGCAGGAGCGAGGCCCAGACTTCCGGAGTCTCGATGCCCTCGGCAACGACCTTGAGCCCGAGGCTGTGGCCGAGCTCGATGGTGGTGCGCACGATGGCGAGGTTGCTCGCCGAGCGCTCCAGGTTCATGACGAAGGCGCGGTCAATCTTTAGTTCATCGACCGGCAGCGCGTGCAGCTGCGCGAGGCTTGAATGGCCGGTGCCGAAGTCATCGATCGCAAAGCGTACTCCCGCGGTGCGCAGCTGCTGCATCACCTGTGCGGCAAGCTGCGGCTCGCGCATGATTGTGCTCTCGGTGACCTCGAGCAGGAGCCGGGTCGCCGGCACCTGGTGTTCGCGCAGCAGCGCCAAGACCCGCGCCGGCAGGCCGCCGTCGGCGAAGTCGGCCGCGGACAGATTCACCGCCACTTCGAAATCCAGTCCCGCGCCCTGCCACTCGCCCAGCTGCGCGATCGCGTTGTTCAGCACCCAGCGCGACAGATCCGGCAGCACCGAGGCCCGCTCCGCCAACGGAATGAATTCCGCCGGGGAAATATTGCCCAGCGTCGGGTGCGCCCAGCGCAGCAGGGCCTCGAAGGCGACCGGCGTGCGATCGGTCATGTTAACGAGCGGTTGATAGTGGAGCGACAGGCCATTGCCGGCGAGCGCGCGGCGCAGCTCGGCCACCAACAGTACGCGGCGGCGATGATCGGCGTCGTGCGAAGACTGGTAGACCACGGCGACGGTCGCTTGCTCCTTGGCCTGGAGCAGCGCGACGTCGGCCTGGCGCAGCAGATCCTGCGCCATTACCTGCGGCGCGCGCCATTCGCTGATGCCAGCGCGAATGTCGACACTAAGGCGCACTTCGCCCAGGTCGATGCCGGCGCGCCATTCATCGGCCAACACCAGCAGGCGGTGCAGCAGCTCAGTGTCATGCAACGGCGCGGTGATGACGAACTGATCGGCGCCGACGCGCGCGCACGGGCTCGCATCGCCACTCATGGCGAGCAGGCGAGCGGCGAGCACTTGCAGAAGTTTGTCGCCCGCCTGGTGACCTACCGAGGCATTGATGTCGCGAAAACGGTGGACGTCGAGCAGTGCGACGCTCAACTGCGCAGCGGCCGGAATCGCCGCCAGGCGCTCGCGCAGACCTTCGCGGTTGGGAAGCCCGGTGAGCGCGTCATGCATGGTCTGCTTCAGGATTTGCGCTTCGCGCTCGCGGATACTTTCCTGCATCGAATTGAAGGTGCCGGCGAGCCGCTGGAACTCCTCGCTACCAGCTACCGTGATGTTGTCGCAATAATAACCACGCTCGATCTGCTGCGCGGCGGTGACCAGCACGTCGAGCGGCCGCACGGCGCTGCGGCCGGCGAACACCGCGACGACAATCGCGCCGAGCAGCGCCACGCCGCCGATGAGCAGCAGCGCAACACGCATTTCCCGGAACTGCGCCATGGCCGCCAGCTGCGAGCGCTGCACGACGAGCAATAGCGAGCCCGATTGCGCGCGCAGCGGCGCGCTCAGGGTCAGGAACTGCTGGTCGGCGAGCGTCGTCAGGACCGGCACATCGCCGCCGAAACTGGTGGACGGCTGCGTGGCGAGCTGTTCGGCGCTCGCCGGATCGAGCGTGGAAATCGTGCCGCCGGCGCCGGCGGGCTCGCGGTAGATGAAACTGACGTCGGTCCCGGCGAGCGCGGCAAGCTGCTGGGCCAGCGGCCGGTCGAGCGCGAAGCCCAGCGCCACCCAGGCGATGACGTCCGGCGCGCGGAGCGGTGCGAACACGATCTGGTAGGGTCGGCCGCCGACCAGTGCGAACGGCGCCGCGGATCCCTCAACCGGCAGGCGCAGGCCTGCCCCCGCCTGCAACGCGAGTTCGCGCGTGGTCGCGGTCAAGACGCGCCCGTCGGGCGAGTAAAGCACCGCGAGGTCGGCGCCGACGCGTCCGGCGTGATTGTCGAGCGCCGACTGCATGGTCGGCTGATCGGCAGTGGCCACGGCGGCGCGAAACGCAAAATCGGCCACCAACACGTCGGTCGCCGCGCGCAGGAGCCGCGCGCGCACGGCGAGGGTGCGGTCGAGCATGGCGCGCGTAGCGGTAAGCTGGCGCGCGGATTCGGTACGCACCGCGCCCCGGACCGAGGCCAGCGTGAGTACGATCGTCACACCCTGGGCAAGCGCCATCAGGGAGACGATCAGAATGAGCAGTCGGTTCTTGAAGCTGGTCAACTTCAGGCGCTCTAATCCACAGTAACTATGGATAGTAGAAGCGCCCTGCTCGTCGCTTGTGTGATGGCCTGCACGGTTTTGGCCGCGCCGCGCCCGGCGTCCGCCGCATCGGCGCTGTCGGTCACGGTCACCGGCGCCGACGGCCGGCCGGTGGAAGGCGCCGTAGTGATCGCCGAGCTTGCGGCCGGGGCTCCCAATCCCGCCCCGGGACTCAAGGCCGTCATGGACCAGCGCAACCTCATGTTCGTGCCCGAGGTGCTGGTGGTGCAGACCGGCACCGCGGTCGACTTCCCCAACAGCGACCAGGTGCGCCACCAGGTCTACTCATTCTCGGGCGCCAGGAAATTTCAGCTCGCGCTCTATGCCGGGCGCTCGCATGCGCCGGTGGTGTTCGATCGCGTCGGCCTGGTGACACTGGGCTGTAACATCCACGACAGCATGCTGGGTTACATCTGGGTCACCGATTCGCCCTGGTACGGCCGCACCGGCGCCGACGGCTCGCTCGGTTTGCGCGAACTGGAACCCGGCGAATACACGGTGCGCGTCTGGCACGCGCTGCTCGACGAATCCGGCCCACAACTGGAGCAACACCTGAGGCTCGGCGCCGGTGCACTGGGCACCGCGAGCTTTCGGCTCAAGCGGCCGCTGCGCACGCCGCTGCATAACCACGGAGCGGACAAGAAATGGGAAGACTACTAGTCGCGATCAGTATCACCGCTGCGCTGCTGCTGCCCCGCGCGGCCGGCGCCTATGAGTTCGACCTGAGCGTCGACATGCGCGCGGTCAGCAGCGACGCCACGACCACGCGCCTGAGCGGCGGCCTTGGCAAGCTTCGCTACGACGGCGAGCACGACGGCGCGCGCCTGGGATATGTGCGGCTCGGCTACCGCGTCGACGTCACGCAGACGCTGCGAATCACGGCTGAAGGCGTCGCTTACGGTGACCATGACGTGAATCCGCTCGACCTGACCGAGCTGTTTGCCGACTGGCGACCGATTCCGTCATCCGCCTGGCGCTCACGCGTGAAGGTGGGTGCGTTCTATCCGGAAATCTCGCTCGAGAACCGCATGCGCGGCTGGCGTTCGCCCTACACGCTGTCGTCCTCGGCGATCAACACCTGGGTCGGCGAGGAACTGCGGACCATCGGCGCGGAATACAGTCTCGACTGGCTGGGCCGCAGCAACGGCCACGCGCTCGATGTCACGTTCAACGCCGCACTCTACGGTTGGAACGACCCGGTCGGCACGGTGTTGGCGTCGCGCGGCTGGGGCCTGCATGACCGGCAGAGCACGCTGCTGGGGCGCTTCGCCAACCGCGGCCAGCCGCTGGAATCACGCACCGTGTTCTACGACGACATGGACAAGCGGGCCGGCTACTACGCCGGCATCACCGCCAACTACCGCGGCCTGGTCGAAGCGCGGGTACTGCACTACGACAACCGCGCCAACGTGGCCGCGGAAGTCTACAAAATCAACGACGGCGCCTGGCTGACTCGTTTTGAAAGCCTGGGGCTACGCTGGACGCCCACTGCAAACTGGACCGTGATTTCGCAGTGGCTGCACGGCCGAACCTTCGTCGACGCCAATCTGCCTACCAATGCCTGGAGCTTCGACGCAGAATTCCTGCTGGCGAGCCTGAAGCAGGGTGCGATGCGTTACTCGATGCGCTACGACCGCTTCGCGACGCAGCAAACCGCCAGCAATTTTGCTCAATACATCGGCGGTCTCTACTTGGGCGACCGTGGCCATGCCTGGACTATCGCCGGCAACCGCCAGATCAACGAGCACTGGAACGTCGCGCTCGAAGCGATCGAAGTGCGCAGCAACGTGGCGCAACGCGCCCTGATCGGCGAGCCGGATCAGGCGAGTGAACGTCAGTGGCAGCTCGCGGTACGCTACGACCGCTAGGCGGCGCAGCTCAGGCGAGCACGACCAGCAGATCCTTGGCGTCCACCTGGCTCGAGACGCCCACCAGCACTTCGCTGACCACACCATCGGTCTC